>PADE01000302.1 GCA_002702965.1 Planctomycetaceae bacterium | reverse complement strand
CTGCGCCGGGTCACTGCGCCGGGTCACTGCGCCGGGTCACTGCGCCGGGTCACTGCGCCGGGCTAACCAAACCCAGTCAAAGTCTCCACTGCGAGCGCGGTAGTTGGTCACCGACCCACGACCCGTAACAGCTCCACAATGCCGGCCAAATGCGGGGCGTGGCGAATACCGAAACCGCACTGCGAAGGTCGCTCGGTCGCAGTCGCACGCGGGTCTGGGCAGTCTTCGCAACCCGGTCCGGAGTTGACGACCCGTGTCGCAGCGATCTTTCACCGTAGTCAAACCGCTGTCGTCAACACGGTCATCGTCAACACGCTCCAGAAAAAGCGTTCCGCATAAGCCGAAGATTACCCCGGTCGTTTATCAGGCGACGTCTTGATCCAGCCGTTCGGCGATCGGCGCGTTGCCCTGGACGCGATCGCGACACTCATTTTAGAGGGTGACGTAGCGCTGCACGGCGGTAAAAAACAGGCCCTTTTCTCGTACCGCTTGCCCCGTGATGTCGCTCCAGATCTGCGCATAGGTATCGACTTGGGGACGGTAATGTTCGGTCAACTGGGAGAGCTGATCGAGGGCGGCGCGGTCGGTTTTGTAATCGGTGATTACCCAGCCGTCGCGCTCCCAAAATACGAGATCGATCACGCCGCGGACGATCGTTGGCAAACCGTCGACGCGCTGTTCGGCCGGTAGGCAGGTCTCAAACGGGACTTCCACCAACTGCTGCTGGCTGGCCGTGGCCCGCTTCCAGATCTCGGATTCGGTGACCTGTCGCACGACCTCGACGGCTGTTTCGGCCGCCCCCACGTCGAGTTCCTGTTCGGCTAGCGCCATCCGCGCCAGCTTGGCTAGGTCCGCGGCGGGTCGCTGCATGGCCGTTTCCAGTAGAAGGGGGATGACGGTCCCCCATTCCGTGCCGTGTTCTCCGCTGCCCGCAGCGGCCGGCGCGCCCCCCGCGCGGACCGCGACCGCGATCTCCTTGGCCGCGGTGGTCGCATAGGTGGTCCGCTGGGCCGCTTGCCAGCGCTGGGCCGCCGCATGCTGGGCCGCCTCGATGTCTTCGTTACAGACCGGGATGGGAATACTCGCCGGAGGTGATTGAGGACCGGGGTCGCTGAGCTCTTCAGCGGCTTTCAGGTACGGCGCGAAGAACTGCCAGGGGTTCTTCGGACCGCCGCTGGCACGCTGTGAAATGACCAGTTGAGTACCGGCCCGGGTGGCTGCTACGTACAACAGCCGCTCCTCCTCGGCGGTTGAAAATCGACCCTCCTCTGCGGCGCGGTCGTCCCAACCGGCGGGTCGGGCCAGTAACGGGGCGGCCGCTCGCCCCCGCGCCGGTCCGTAGATCGCCAGGTAGCCCCGCGTTGCATCGCCCGACCGATCGATGTGCAGTCGGACACCGTGCGTTTTCTTGCCGGTGGCGTCGGCTAAGAATACCACGGGCGCTTCGAGGCCCTTGACCTTGTGCAGATTCATGATCCGCACTGCGGTGCCGTCGTGTGGTCGGGCCGGCAAGGCATCAAATTCGACATCCTGGTCAATCAATTCCTGCAAATGTTCGACCAGCGCCGCGACCGAGTGACGTTCCCCTTGAACGCTGCGCAGCACCTCGATCGCTTTGGCCATCGTGCCCGCTTGGATGTCACCACCCGCCGCTGCCGCGGCCCGAACGTACAAACCGAGATCGGCCGCGATGCGCTCGAACGCGGCAACGGGTGGCAGACGGTTGAGCCAGGAGGCATAGCCGTTCAGTTTGCCAAAGGCCTCCTCGAACCTACGCGTCACCCTCGCGGCTAGATTTTCGGGGATTGGGGCGCGGTGAGAAAACTGGCCACCGGCTGTTTTGTAGGCGAACAAATCCTCGTCACTGAAACCGAACAGATCGCCTCGCAGGACGGCGACCAGGGCGACCGGGTTGTCCGGCTCGACCAACGCTGCCAAGCAGGTCGCCAACAGCGCCAGTTCCCGAACCTGACTGAGAGCGCTGCTACCGGTAACCTGATACGGAATGCCCAGCGCCTGGAGCTGGGCGGCAAAGGCGGCGAGATTCCACTTGTTCTTGGTAACGATTAGGAAGTCACCGGGGGAGGCCGCGGGTGACCTGCCAGCTGCCAGCTGCTGCTCTGAACGGGGTACGGTCAGGGGCGCGTCCAACGCGTGCCGAATCGAGCGAGCGATCCGCTCGGCTTCGTATTCAACGATGTCACCGGCGCTGCTGATGTCCGACGGGACGGTCAACACCGCGAGACCCGCCCAATCGCCCTCCTCGCCGCCGCGACGCCCGACCAGCATCGGGCAGCGGGCCGAGGCGTAGGCGTCGGCCTGAGCCGGGAATACCTCGTCGAAGATCTTGTTGCCCCATTGAACCAGCGTCTCCAAGGTGCGGAAATTTGCCGTCAATGCCACCACGTCGCCTCCCGAGTCTTCGATGATCTGCTTGACCCGGTTGTAAGTCACGATATCCGCGCGGCGGAAACGGTAGATCGATTGCTTGGGATCCCCTACCACGAACAACGAGCCGGGTGCCGGGCGACACTGTCGCCAGTTGGTCTCAGTTGGATCCGTGGCGGTCAGGTACATCATGACCTCTGCTTGGATCGGGTCGGTATCCTGAAACTCATCGACGCAAAGGTGGCTAAAGCGTCGTCGAAAGTAACTGCGGATAGCCGGCTTGTCGCGCAGCAGCGCCGCGGCTTGCATGAGCAAGTCCTGGTAATTCAATTTGCCACTGGCTGCCCGCAGTCGGTCGTAGCGCAGCTGCGCTTGGGCCAGCAGTTGAACCACGGTGACGTAGCGTGTTTCCTTCCAGCGCTGTACCAGCGGCTGCGCGTAACGCTCGGCAAATTCCTCCCAACGGGCCTTTTCTTGCTTGCCCTGCGCGCCACCGGCGGGCCATTGTTTTTGGACTGCACGTGGGCTACCGAATTGCTCCAGTAGGCTCATCAGGTCAGCCGTCCGATCGAGATCTAATACCCGTGCGCGTCGCACAAGTAACTCGTATTTACCCATTAAGCGGTCATTGCCACGCTCGTCTGGGAATGTGGGAACCAGCGTCTCCATGTGTTGGACGTACTGGTGAAGTCGCCGGGTGACCGGCTTCAAATCACCCAACTCGACCGTTGGCGCCGGCCACTCGTCGACGTCTGGATAGAGTGCGAACGACGCGAACGCGGTGCGCAGCTGTTCGGCGTCGAGACCCAGCTCGGCTACCTCGGTTAGGAGCTTGTCGTCCCGGGCTTCCAATTCCGCGCGATAGTCGCTCCAAGCACGATCGCGGAGTTGTGCATCGCGTTCAGGATCGAGTTCCTCAAACGCGAGATCGACCCCTGCCTCGATCGGTCGCTCACGCAGCAGCCGTGCGCAGAACGAGTGGATTGTGCCGATAAAGCAGCGTTCCATGTGCGTGACGGCGGCCGCTAGGCACGCTTGGTGCGGTCCTGTCTGTTCACGGGCCGCTCGCTGGAGTTCGGCTTGAAAGCGGGCGCGCATTTCGGAAGCCGATTTTCGCGTAAACGTGACAGCGGCTAGGGTGTCCGCTGTACACTTTCCTTCGCGCAGCAGGGCCACCATGCGGTCGATCATACTGGTGGTCTTACCGGTGCCGGCCGCCGCCTCGACCAACATGGTGGTATCGAGTTGGTCGACAATCCGCTGGCGCTCGCGGTGGTCGGGCGGTCGGTAATCGTCCGCTCCGTGTTTGGGCGCCGGGCGGGCCGTCGCCTGGTGATTCGACTTCTTAACCATCGGATCGCAGCTCTCGGACCGGTTTGAGCAGGTGGTTGTGGTGATTTTCGAGTTTGCGGCGACTGTCCGCCGCGACCGCTTCGACGTCGCCACAAATGGGTTGGTAATCACAGTAGGTACAATCGGTTTCGTGGTCATTGGTCGCCAAGAACGCCCCGTCGCCGATGGCTTGGCAAAGTCGCTCCAAGACCCCCATGCCGGCGCTTAGTTCGTCGGTGGTCCAACTCACGCGGTGACCGGCCGCCCGCGCGCCGGGGAAAAAGAAACCAAAGTGGGCAACGCTGGCGGCCTTCGACACAGACTCCCGCAGACGGTGGGTCACGATTGAGACATAGAGCAGTGGCTGCATTAATCGCCCTTGCCAAAACGGTTGGCCGTGGTCGTACCCGTATGTACTGCCCGATTTGTAGTCCCAAATGGCGTACGTGTTGAGCGCTCCGCTACCAATCTGGTCGATGCGGTCGATGCGCCCGCGCGTACGGATGCGCTTACCGTTGGGCAGGGTAATCGGAACCGGATCGCTGGTATCAAGGGGGGTTGGGTGTCCTGCGGACAGCAGACCCAACGACGCCTCTAAGTACAGCGGGCGGCTATTGGTCTGGTGGCAAAATCGCTCCTCCTCACGCAAGAACGTGGCGGCCGCGAGACGCAGGTCGGCGGCCTGAGTTCGGAAAATGCTCTCGCTCGATGGCGGGTAGAGGTCGCGGTATTGGGCGATCTTGTCGTCCAAAAGTTTCTCAAGGCGGTGGTGATCACGGTCGAAATCGGGTAGTTCATCGCGCGCCACAAGTTCGCGCATAAACTGCTCGAAGAGCTCGTGAAGTAGCGAGCCAGACGCTAACGGGTCGAGCCAGCGGGTCGGATCCACGGTCACTTCAGCGGGCAGTTCGATCTGAAGGCCGTACTGATAAAAGAACCGCAGCGGGCATTTGCCGAACGTTTGCAGACCGCTGGCGGATACGACGCGACCGTCCTCCAACGTTGGGTCGAGGTGCGTTCCGGCCGCCGGAACACGGCCGTCGTAGGGTGTAAAGCGGTCGCTTTGGCGCTGCGTCGCAGCTATGAACCCTTGGGCAAAATGTGGGAACGCGCGATGTACTAGTTCACGTGGCTGTTCGACGGTCTGGGGACCGCAGAGCCGCCAGAGCCACCATTCGGCCGAATCGAGCGAACGCTCGGCAGTCACCGGCGCGAACGAGACCGGCTGGTCCAGCGCACCTGACAGGTCGTCCAGGTCGGCGACCGGGTTGCCCGAGAGAACGCGAAATGCGGCCAGCACCGCCGAACTCGGGAACAGCTCGCGGTCGTCTATCACGTTGTGGCTCGAGTAGCTGAGCGTTAGGTGGCCCCGCAGGCGGGCCAATAGCCGTGCAAAGTCCTCGACCGTTTCGTCAATCCGCGCCGAAGCGGTCGGCATTTCCGGCGAAAGCATTCGCCGTTCGCCATCGAGTAGCAGCGGGTCCTGGAGCCCCGCGCCGGGAAATCGACTGTCATCCAGTCCCAGAATAAAGGTGTGTCGTCGTCCGCTGTGGCCGCCCGAACCGACCTTGTCGACGTGCAATCTGCCCGGTCGCGGGCCGCTTCCCATCACGCGTGCACGCCCGGGCAAATCGATCAGCCACTGCCAGATATCGAACCCGATGTTGCCTTTGGCTGCGGCTGACCAATCTGTCAAGGCTTGGATTTCCTCCTGCAATTGTACCGCCGCAAAGCGATCCAACTTATTATCCCGACGGGCTAACCGTTCAATGAAATGAAGCGCACCGGCGGCCACCTTGTCGGGCGTGGCGTCTGCGGCGGGGGCAGCCTCCAAGAGACTAGACACAAGGCTGCGTAACTGTTTGACATCGTCAAGGGCCCGCTGCAGCCGGGCCGAGCGCCGCGCTATCTCATCCTCGGACTCTTCGCCCGTCTCGGAGCTCTTGGCGCGCTGTTGCGCGAGGCCGCGCAACTGTTCATCGATCTTGTCGGTGTAACGTTCGCGACCTTTGCCAATCCCGATTCCCCGAAAGAGGGCCGCTAAACGATTGAAACTGGGTTGCTCGTCGTCTTGTGCCGGCAGGACTAGTAGCCCTTCGCGAATGGACTTGACCAACGCCGCTTGTGGAAAGTCATCTCGGATCCAAGCCAGCCAACCGGCCAACGCTCTGCCAGGCCGTGAATAGCGGACTGGGATTCCCTCGGCAAACGTGATCGGTATGACGTCGTCGTTGTCGGAATCCTGGCGGTCGATTGCGCACATGCATTCGTGAATCAGGGGCACGTAGGTGTCCGCGTCAGTGTGCAATACCTCGACATCGTCCAATGCGATCTGCTGCGCAAGGCACGTCCGCAGGACGGATCTGACTTCGTTTACCGCCCCGACCGCTTGCACGATCACTGCCGTGCCGTCATCCAGCCGCTGTGGAGCGGCGTCTGGTGCCGGCAGCCACCGCAACCGCTCCAGGTCCGTCGCGGCAGATTTTTCTGTGGCCGCGGTGGCCACCCCGTCGGTTGCGAGTGGGCACCGCTGTACGCTGGGAATCGCCTCCACGAACTGCCGCTCCAGTCCATGCAGATGGAGATCGTTGGGGAAGATGACCACGATTCCCTCACCTAAGCTACCGGGGTTGCTCGCTAGACGATCGATAGCCAACCGCAAGGCTCCCGGGTAGTCGATGAGTTGTTCGCTTGCTAGCCCCGCGAGATAATCGGCCGCAATGGTGCGCAAATCCGACACCTTCAGCGGCACTTCTAGATTGGAGCCATCGAGCTGACCGACGTCGAGGCCCGCTAAGCGGAGCGCTTCGAGTGACGCGAGCACGGTCTCGCCGAGCCCCCGATTGTCGGTGGTCACGGTGAGATACTGCAGCGCGTCTGGGTGCAAACGGGTTAGTGTGCGGTCCATCAGGAACGCACCGCCCAACGGCGAAACCAGTGTCAGTTCACGCTCCGCCATCGACAGTGCAGCGAGATCAACGGCCATACTCCGCAACGTCTTGATCCGCACGTTGACGACGGACTGACCGCCGCGCGCAACGGCGTCTAGCCACTGGTAACCGACACGCCGCGAAGGGGCGACGAGCCATTTTTCCTCCAGCCGCTGTTGGCGACATAAATCAGCGAGTTCTGTCTGTAGTTGATTCACCAATCGGGTTCCGTGTACCGGGTCGCCGTGAGGTCGACCTGACGGGATCGGGCAGGGTGTTCCACGTCTCGCCAGCCTTGACGATTCGATCGCCATTCTAACCACCCCGGTGGAAACTGCGGAGATCGGGTGGGTTGGCTGCCCGCAGTGTGCATCGCGAGGTGCGGCGTTTGTTGCATGCCGCAGCGCTGCGCACGTGCGAAAACGCGCGACAGGGGTCCAAAAATTTCCACTTCGCACGAAGCNGCCTTCGCGGTGGGACAGGGTTACCGAACCTGAGCGACTAGCAATTTATACCCGGCGTGAGCGTGGCAGCGGAGTTTTTCGGTGTCGCTGCAGCAGTGAGACAGTCGACCAACACGGTTGTGCTGAAGGTGTGGAGACGCGACATTACTCATCCGGTGCGTCTGCCGCGGCTCCGCTGATTCCATCGCGGAGCGTGAGTAACCAGGCGGTCAGGTCCGCGAGCTGTTCAGTACCGAAGAGTGCGTAACCCGTCGGCATAACGGACTGATTGAGCTTCTTGCGTGTCTCGATCGTTGTGGTATCGAGCGTGACTCGTGTGCCATCGACGCGCAGGAGCGTAATCGCGGAGTCGGTCTCGCGGATCACCGCACCGGTGTGTGTTCTGCCGTCGGCGGTCAGCAGCAGCTGCATTGCGTAGCCTTCCGTAATGGCGGCGCTTGGTTCAAGAATTGCCTTGACCATGTTCTCTGCTGTGAGCCGCGTGCCGGCGCCGGACAGATCCGGAGCCAAATCGCTGCCGCGCCCGCGGACGCGATGGCACGTGGCACAGCCAGTACCGCGGACCCGATCAAAGAAAAGTTCTTGGCCCCGATCGGCGTCTGCTCGAGCCAGTCGGGCCAGCACGCTTGATACCGTTGCCGCCTGCGGAACGGGCACCTCGATTTGCAGCCCAAAATGCGTCTTGACAGCCAGCAGATCGCGGTAGAGATGGGCATCCGGAACTCGGCAGAGGCGGCGCAGGACCCTCGAAACACGTTGGTTTCGCACGGTTCCATCGGGTTTCAGGGTTGCGAGCAGGCGAAGCGCGAGACGGCGGATCGACGGTTGTTCCCGGTTTTCCAGGATCGCCAGCACCGTCTGTAGAGCATCTTCGCTGATCGCCCAGTCCTTCGGCAGAGGCAGAGCACCCATGGCCCGCAGGGCAACGTCGACCCGCTTGTCGTGGGGTCCAACGCCCATGATCTTTTCGAAAAGGCGATTCGCAATCTCAGCGGCGAATGTGGTTACCGACGACAGGCTGCGGGTCGTAGCCCTTACGTTTTCCTCGGCGGATTGCAAGGATTTAACGCGCAATTTCACGAGGTTGCCAATGCCGTCGACGGCCGCGTTTTGCATTGGCTCTGTCCCGCCGAACGCCTCCCACAAGTCTGGGAAAGCTGCCGGCGTCGTGGCGGCGGCGGGTAAGATCAGGACCCGCTCTTCCTCGGACTTCAGCGTACGATAGAACTCAAGCAGTTCCCGCTGCTGATCTCCCTCGCGCACCGAGGCCCGCGAGACCATCCGCATGTAGAGTCGTCGCAAGTCCGGTCGCTGACTGGCCGCGGTGGCCCGTTCGATTATCTTTCCGACGGGAACGGTTTGTTCCATCTCGATGCGCAAGCGATCATTGGACAGCTTCGCGGGGAGCGGGTGCATAGCGAACGTCAAGGCCCAACTCTGTACCGTGGGGGCGTTTTCGCGGTCCACGAGAGCCAGTACGTCGGCTTGGGTTACGGCGTAATCTTCCTGTAGACCGAGCAGTGCCGCCAGCCGGACTTTGGCGCTTGGGTGATCGAGCCAGGACCGTCGGGTTTTCAGGGGCGCGAGCTCGCGGAGGGCTTGCCACCCGGCGTAAGACACAAGCCGATCNTCTTCTCTGGCAAGNTGTTCCACCACCGCACCGGTCGCGCGCACAAGGCGGGCCTGGTGAATTGCCTGCATCGCTTCGAAACGAATCCGAGGATCGGAGTCGCGCAGCGCTGTTGTCACCGCGGCGAACAATGCCTCGTTCTTTTCCTGCCTGTGCGCAGGCGCGGCGAGAATCCTGATGGCTTGAATGCGCAGGTTTCGCCGAACACGCACGGTGGCCGCAGGTGCGGGGGGCGCAGCCCACTGACGGAGCGTCTCCGCGTGTCCCGCTTTGGGCTGGGCCATCCGGCCCAGCGCCCAGACAGCCCAGGTCTGCTGGCCCGTGGTGAGTTTGGTGCCGGAGATTGCCTCGACGAGTTCGTCGCGAATCGTGACTCCCCGCCGCACCAGTTCGTCCTGGGAGTTGACGCGCCGCGCCGGCAACGCCCCTGGGCCCAGGTCCATCAGTAATTGTGCTACCGAGCGGTCGGCAATCGGTGTTTGTTGTGGTCGGTCCGAGCGGTCGGCTTTCGAATGGGTGATGCGGAAGACCCAACTGCCTTCTCGGCCGGGTTCGTAGTGATAGTTGCCGCCCCATCCGAGAATGTAAATTGCNCCGTCCGGTCCGCAGGCGAGATCGGTCGGCCGATAGAGCATCCCGCCCTTCCGCCGCTGGATGAACGGTTCGAGCGACCCGTCCGCCGAGGCCCGCAGCGCCCCGCTCCAGCCCGGTCGGAAAACATAAGTGCCGAACATCCAGTCGTTGATGAAAAAGACGTTTCGGTATTCGGCGGGAAAGTGCTCGTGGTCGTAATAGGCGATTCCCACCCAGGAACCAGAAGACATCGGACCGCTCACCGGGACCGTGGGTAGATTTCCCTCGCCCGTCCAGTGGCTGCTGTAGCGGTGTCCCCAGCCGAAGTGTGCGCCGAAGAACGGCATGATGATCCGGTCGCCCTGCGTCTGGTCGTTGTCCGTGCCCAGCCAGTTGAATCCACTGTCCAACGCAATATCCCAGGGGTTACGCATGCCGCGCGATACGATTTCCAGGTTGGCTCCCAGCGGTTCGCAGCGCAGCACGCCCCCTTCGCGCCCCCAGTCATCGATAGGGTTGTGATAGGTCTTTCGGTAACTCTGAGCGCTAAAGGTTTGCGGCGCGGGAATGTCGGGGGCGCCGGNCGGATGCACCACGTCCCAAAGTTCGCGGAACGCCTTGGGTGCCACGCGTCCGAACTTTTCCGGCTGGTTGTGTCCTTTCGAGTTTCCTTTCGACATGTACAGCCGGCCATCGGGTCCCCAAACCAGACCGTGCAGGGCGTGTTCGTGGTTGCCAAGGTCGGTGTAAACGACGACGTATTCATCGGCCACGTCGTCGCCGTCGAGATCGCGCACCACGGTCAGCTCGGGCGCGTTGGCGACGTACAGGTCGCGTCCCTTCCAGGCCAGTCCCTGGATGCTATTGAACCCGCTGGCAAACACTTTACGCTGGTCTGCGATCCCATCGTTGTCTGTGTCCAACAGCAGGACCACGTTGTCCGATTCCTCGATCGATTTGGCGAGATGATACTGCGGACCCTGTCCGACCATGACCCGACCCTGCGCGTCGAAGCAGAGCGAAGTCGGCTTGTAGAGGAGCGGCTCGGAAGCGAACACCGAGATCTCAAATCCCGCCGGAACCCGCGGCAGCACTGTAGCGGGAGGCGTGGTTGTTCGATCCTGAGCGATGACCGGTGAGCGACGTGCGAGTAAGCCAGCAACACAGGCCATCAAAATGAGTGCGGGTATTGTTTTCATTGATTCTTGCCCAACACGGCCTCGCGTCCCTGTTTGCGGGAACGATTGTCGGTTCGTCCTGACGGCCAGTAGGTGCCGGTCTTGCCCTAAAGCCTTAGCCCTAAATGGGCCAAGCTGCTTACCGATTGTATCCAAACCACTTCGCGCAGGCAGCCGTCTGATCGTAGCTTCCCGAGGTCAATCGCCTAGACCGAGGTTCTTTGTGGTAGTCGGGGGAAGCGGAGTCACCCGCACTCTGCGGTTGTTGGTTCAGTTCTTTTCGTAACGCGGTTGGTAGAGCTCCACCTGGAAGTCGCCCGGCATCTCGAAGTGGATTACCAGTCCGTAGTCCCAATCGGAGATCGCATCGGTAAACTCCACACCACGGCTCCGAAGCGCACCAACGGTGTTTGCCAAATCGTCGCAATAGAATGAAATGGACTGTGTTCCCGACGTGGGCTGNGTTCCCGACGTGGNCTGTGTNNCCGCACNTGGTCGGCTTGACAGCCCATGTCAGCCTCGGGCAGATCGAAGATCAGCCAGCCGTTCCCGACGTCCGTGCAGGGAAAGCCGAGCGTATCGCGCATGAACGCGGGCAACATTTCCGGCTGGAAGGAGTAGAACATCATGTGGACACCTCGAATCATGTTTGACTTCTGGAGGGATCGAGGAAAGGCCGTTTTGCGCGGTCAGTATAGCCGCAACGTGAAGCGCGAAGCATTGACTCCCTGTCGGGCGGAAACGCCCATTCCCGCCGGGCTCGACAAGCATCGAACCGGCGTGCATCCGCTGGTCACCCCGCAGGCATGCAGTCAGTTCTTCGATGACGCGTAATGCGCCAGCGGTGTCTTCAGTTGGCTAACACCTGTGTCGGCGGCGGGTGCCAGCGACGGCATTGTTTTGCTCAAAGACCGACCGGGGTAGGTCCCGAAATAGTTCGTTCCTGGAGCGGCGGGTGGACGCTTGTGCTGAGCACGAAATTGCTTGATGTCCGCGATTGCGTGGGTACTCGGTGGCAGCCGGTCGAGGTCGATCGTTTGATCGTTCATGCCGTGGTTGCGAATCGGAAAATGACGGTGGAGAGTTGTGTTTCGGGGATGGGGCCGGGGAGTGTTATCTCAACTCGGTGTTGAGGATCGATCGACCCCATGAGATGGAAAACCGACAGTGAACAGAACAAACATCGGGGCGCCGGCCACCTGTGGCAAACGGTCGAGGTCCTTGCAAGCCCCTGTCACGGGGCGACCCTCGCGCTGATCCAAGCGGGTCAGCGGGCTAGTTGAAGATTCGGCAGTTTGGCAAGGACTCTCTTAGTTCGGCGACACCCCTGTCGGTGATCTTTGTGTTGTTGA
>PADE01000301.1 GCA_002702965.1 Planctomycetaceae bacterium | reverse complement strand
GGCAAGTTCAATCCTGGGTCCGAGACTATCTGAATGCCGAGGCGCGAGCCAATGCGGGCGACCCCGGCATTCTGATAGTCTCGGACCCAGGATTGAACTTGCCGATCGGCGGCCGCGGGCAGCGGGTCGCTATCGGCCGGCGGCATTTCGCCGTTGACCAGCATAAATAGGACCTTTTCCCAGACACCCGGGTCGCGACGGATGTCGGTCAGTGACCGAATCCGCTCCAGGTTGAGATCGCCTTCGTGTTTGTTCGGGTTGTGGCATTTCAGACAGTAGCGAGTGAGCAGCGGGCGGATTGTCTTCGTATACGTTCCCGAGACCACAGCGAAGGGGAGCGGGTCGGCCGCCGCGGCGCGCGGCGAGAACTGCGGGCCGACGAGCCATGCCAAGACAACGATCGACGCCGCAGACAACATCCCAGGAACGTGGGGTGATTCAGGTGCGAATATGCGGCGTTGCATGGAGCCGTTTCCGAAAAGGATGTCGAACTTCGCTGCTGTGGCCGCTCTCTCCGCTGACAGATCGAACCGCGCGATGCCAGGTACCTTGCACGAACCGGCTGCTTGGTGGAACCTGGTGTGAGCCGGATCACGGCAACACGGGCTTCGCGTCGGCCACGCGTCTCTTCGAGTTAGCCGCAACGCTGTCGACCGATCGGGATCGTGCGGTGTACCGCGGTCTCTGATTCAGGGGGCACCGCAGGCCGTCAGGCCAACAGTGGGTGAATGATATCCCCTCCGTTGTCGGTTAGGCGTTTGAACCGGCCGCCGTGATAGTAGGTCAGCAACTCTTGGTCCAAACCCAACAAGTGCAGTAGGGTGGCGTGCACATCCCGCAGATGGTGTCGCTCCTCAACTGCGCGGTCCCCGACTTCATCGGTGGCGCCGAGCACACTGCCGGCCCGTGTCCCACCACCGGCAAACCACATCAGCGTGGCCTTGGGGTTGTGGTCTCGCCCAGGCTTCTGCTTCTTGAACGCGGCTTCGGTTGTATCTGCGGTACGGCCGAATTCGCCACCCCAAACGACCAGCGTTTCGTCCAGCAAGCCGCGTTGTTCAAGGTCCGTCAGCAACCCGGCGATCGGGCGATCGACACGTCCTGCGGCCGCAGTGTGTCCGTCCCGCACGTTGTCGTGGGAGTCCCAGCCGCCCGACCAGACCTGAACGAACCGTACGCCCCGCTCGACCAGCCGGCGAGCCAACAGACAGCGGGTGCCGAACGCAGAAGTGGCGTCGTTGTCCAACCCAAACAGCTTGTGCGTGGATGCGGTTTCGCGTCCGATGTCAGTCGCCACAGGAATTGCCTGTTGCATGCGAAACGCCAGCTCATAAGCGGCGATGCGAGCCGACAGATCGGAAAAATCGGCCCGTTCGCGGAGATGCTTTTGGTTCAGCTCTTGCACAAGACTCAACGTCTTTAGCTGTTGAGATCTCGACACACCGCCGGCGGATTTCAAGTTGAGCACAGGGTGTTCGCCGGCGCGGAATTGGAGACCCTGATAGAGGGCCGGCAGGTAGCCATTCCCCCAGGCGGTATTACCGCCGAAGGGCTTGCCGTCGCGGAGCACCACATAGGAGGGTAGATTTTCGTTTTCGCTGCCCAGGCCGTACACAATCCAGGAACCGATCGAAGGGTTGCCCTGGACGGGGTACCCCGTGTTGTACTGAAAGACGGCCGCTGGGTGGTTGTCGCTATCGCAGTACCCCGAGCGCAGAAACGCCAGTTTATCCACATGCGCGGCTGTCTCTTTGAACAATTCGCTGACCGGCATCCCGCACTCGCCGTACCGATGAAAGCCAAACGGGGAGCGAACGAAATACCGTTTCCCGCTTACCTGCGAGGTTTTTACGTTCTCGCGGGCAAACAACTTGCCGTCGACTTTCTCCAGCGCCGGTTTGGGATCGAAGGTGTCGATCTGGCTGGGCCCACCATTCATCATCAGAAAGATCACGGACTTAGCGCGGGGCGCAAAATGCGTGGGTTTGGGAGCCAGCGGGTTCACCAGGCCCGGGCCGGCGTCGGGCGGACCAGCGACGGCTGCCCGGTCGCGATTCAACATCCAGGTGAGCGCGACGCTTCCCAGTCCGAGTCCCGACTGCAACAGAAAGTGACGGCGGTCTTTGAGCAGTGGTTCCGAGGCGGTTTGCATGGCAAGGACTCTGCGTGAAATGATCGTCGGTAGAGGTGTTGGACCCGGCGCGCAATTCCTAATGACCGGGCTCAATCCAAATACAGGAACTCGTTGGTGTTGAGGACCGCCAGGCAGAGGTCGCACCAGGCGGACAGATCGTGATCGACCGGTTGCCCCGCTTTCCCGGCACCTGCTTCGGTAGCGTAGGAGGCACGTTTTGATTCCAGAAACGAGCGGCAGGCCTCGGTTTCGGTCGGTTCAGGCGCCCGCGAAAGAGCGAGCCAGAAGATGCGATCGATCCGCCGGGCTTCGTCGCTTTCTTCCTGACGAATCCGAATTGCCATGTGCCGACTATTTTCGTTGGCGAATTGGCCATTGAAAAGTGACAATGCCTGAGAAGCGGTCACCGAATGATTGCGTTGTTCACAGGGTTGATTGGGATCGGCCGCATCGAACGCCTCCAGCAGCGGATAGACCAGGTTGCGGCGGATAAACATGTAGACGGAGCGCCGCCGCCGCTGGTCTTCGGGATCTGCTTTCCACGTGAACTGGAAGTAGCTGGTTGCCATCCCCTCGGGCAACTCGTCGTAATAGCCGGGTCCGCCCGTTTCCAGTCGTAGCCGTCCACTGACAGCGAGAATCGCGTCGCGAACGGTTTCGGATTCCAGCCGTCGCTGCGCCGCGCGCCATAGCAACCGATTGTCGGGATCGACCGTGTTGCAGTGGTCGGCTTCGGGGTGGAGCGTCGAGGCGCGATAGGTTCGCGACAGGACCAGTTCTTTGTGCAGTGGCTTGAGCCGCCATTGGTGCGACCGCAATTGCCGAACCAGATAATCGAGCAATTCGGGATGGCTGACACCCGATCCGTTAATCCCGAAGTCGTTCGGGGTGGCGACGATCCCGGCGCCGAAGTGGTAGTGCCAGATACGGTTGACGAGTACCCGCGGTGTGATCGGGTTTTCGGGGCTGGTTAGCCACTGCGCCAGCAGTTTCCGACGCCCTCCGGGCGCCTCACCAGACTCTGTCGCCTGCTTCACCAGCTCCTCGGACCAGGCGGGTAGGTTGGACAGGAAACCGGGGGTGACCTTCTCGGCGGGGCTGAACACGTCGCCATTTTCGAGAATGAATGTCTCGGGAGTTTTCTCTTTGTCGTTGGGGTTGCGGATCGCGACGACCCGCGCTTCGTACCGCTGTTCGGGCTTAAGACTCTCGCCCGACTTCAACGCGTTGATCTCGTTGACCGCCGCATCGGTGACCGGTGGCTTTTTTTCCTTGATGGCTTGGTCCAATTTCTCATTGGTAATTTCCGCGACCGGGACTTTGCGTGCCTCGGCGATCTTTTTCCGGAGATCCTCACGCAGCGCATTGATCTTGCCGAGCCGCGCGCCAACCGTTTTGTCACGGCGCAGGCTGATTTGCGGAGTCATCTCTCCCGGGAGATATCCGGCGGAAAGGAACGCGTGCTTGACGGGCGCAAAAAACGCTTGCAACTGATAAAAGTCGGATTGCAAGACGGGGTCGAATTTGTGGTCGTGGCAGCGGGCGCACCCGACAGTCAGTCCGAGAAACACACTGCCCACCGCAGAGGTGACGTCGTTGAGATAATCCTGCCATCGCTGTTCCCCGACCATGTTGTCCGCTTCCCAGGGACCCAGCCGATAGAAGCTGACCGCGACCTTGCCGGCATCGCCCGCGTCCAATTCATCGCCCGCAATCTGATTACGAATAAAGGCATCGAATGGTTGGTCTTCGTTGAACACCCGGATCACGTAGTCGCGATAACGCCACAGCGACAGTCGCTCTGCGTCGATGGCAAAGCCATCGGAGTCGGCGTACCGCACGACGTCGAGCCAGTGCCGCCCCCAACGTTCTCCGTAACGGGGCGAGGCCAGCAGGCGATCGACCACCTCTTCCATCGCTGCGGCGTCGGGCCGGGCATCTTGGAGAAACTTTTGCACCTCGGTTGGCCCCGNCGGCAAGCCGATCAGATCGTACGTCACCCGTCGGATCCAGGCGGCGCGGCCGGCGGCCGGCGCCGGGGTGAGTTCGGACTGGCGCAGCTGGGCGTAGACATACGCATCCACGGGCGCCGACCACTGGGGGTCATCGACGGTTGGAGGCTGCGCCTGGCTCGGGGGATCAAACACCGACCACTGGGCGCGAACGGGGTTGGAAATCGAGATCAGCAGGAATCCGACAAAGAGATTTTTCATAATCGGCCATCATACCAAATTCGCGGTGCGGTTGCGGCGTTTCCGTGGGGGATCGGCTCAGTGGCGAGCGGCAGTGGCATTCACGCTTCGCGGCGCTAGCCCGGTTTTCTCAATAGACGTGCATCGTTCCGTCTTCGCGGCGCACCAGTGGCATGTACGCCTTGCGGTAAGGGAAGCGCTGGGCGGCCGCTTCNTTGATATCGATTCCCAGCCCGGGCGTTTCTTGGACAAAGGCGTAACCATCGTGATAGAAACAGCCACCGACAAAGACCTGCTTCTCCTGTTCACCGAATTCGCTCCATTCCTGCACGCCGAAATTGGGAATGGTGAGATTGACGTGGACCGACGCCGCCTGTCCGATCGGGCCGATGTCGCGGGCGCCGTGCGAGGCACTTTTGACCTGATACGGCTCGGCCAGCGCGAAGATCTTTTTGGCTTCCGTGATGCCGCCAACGTGCTGGGGCTTGATGCGGATATAGTCGATCCACTGGTTGACGAACAACGGCAGGCAATCCCAACGCGAAACGAATAGCTCTCCCATCGCCAGCGGCGTGGTCGATGCCTCGCGGACCAATTTGAAACTCTCTTTGTGATCCGGACGGACCGGATCTTCGAGGAAGAACAGTCGGAAGTCCTGTAGATTGCGCGCCAGGTCGGCCGCCTGTTGGGGTGTCAGTTGTTCGTGCACGTCATGGCACAGTTCGACCTCGTCCCCGAGTTGCTCGCGCAAGTGCGCGAACATGCGCGGCGTGTCGAGCAGGTAGGGTACCGGTTCGAAGATCTTGAAGCCTGGGATTCCCGGCCGATGGGGGGGGAGCGAGCGCGAGGCGCCCGGGCCACCGTATCCACCGTGCTGCACACGGATCACCTTGTAGCCGCGGTGCTGGAATCCGCGTACCGAATCGACCAGTTGGGGATGGGTGGCGCCACCCGCGTGCCCGTAGACCAGGCAGCCTTCGCGTGCTTTGCCGCCGAGAAGTTGATAGACGGGAAGTTTTGCGACTTTTCCCTTGATGTCCCATAGCGCCATGTCGATGGCGCTGATCGCGGCCATCTGGATCGGTCCGCGGCGCCAGTAGGCGTGGTGGTACATCAGATGCCAGATATCCTCGATGCGGTGCGGGTCGAGACCGATCAACAACTCCGACGCGTGGCGGAGCGCGGTGGCGACGGCCAGTTCGCTGCCGTTGAGGGTGCCCTCCCCGACACCGTATACACCCTCGTCGGTTTCGACTTTGACCACCACGAAGTTGCGTCCGGGGCTGGTGACGATCACCTTGATGCCTGAAATTTTCATGGCGTTTTCCTGGGTGTGTGGATGGCGGACCGTTGCCGCGTTGACGGGCAGACCCGCGATACGGCAGTATAGCGCATCGGGTGACCAGCTCCCAATGCGTGGGTTCCTATGCCGGCGACGATCAAGGGGGCGTTTCGACCAGCCGGCAATTCGGCAGTTGTCGCCGCAGTCGGTCTCTTCCCGCTGCCGTGACCCGGGTCTTCGCGATATAGAGTTCGCGCAAGCCCCTGAGCTTGACCAGCGAGTCGATCGCTCGATCTGACACCACGGTCTCGTCGAGCCAAAGTTTTTTTAGCCGCTGCATGTTTTCAAGCGAGCGGATACCGGTGTCGGTGACTTCCGTTTCCGACAGGTGTAGACCCTCCAAACGCGTGAGTTGCGACAAGTGCCGCACTCCGCCATCGGTGATCGGGTTGCCGCGTAGTCCCAGGTAGACCAGTTGTTTCATTTCGCGCAGGTAGACCAGCCCCGCGTCGGTGACCCGCGTTTCTCCGATGGGAAGATGCTGCAGGCGTCGCAGTTGTCGCAGCGACTGTAAGCCCGCATCGCCGACTCGACTACGGTAGAGATTGAGCCACTCCAGGTGTTGTAGGTGGCGCAGGTGCACGATACCGGCATCGCCGATCGATGTCGCTTCCAGAGATAGATCTGTCATCCGGCTGAAGGAGGCGACGAGTGGCATCTGCGAGTCGTTGATCTCCGATCGATTTGCGGCCACTTCGCTGACTTGTCCGCGTTGCAAAAAAACGGTTGCCCCGAGTTGTCTCAGAGTCTGAATGCGGGATTGGAGGCGATCTTTCTCGCGCCGCTCCAATCCGCGGGTCCAACGTTGGTATTCGGCGAGGCAGTCGGCGGGACTGACAAATCGCTTCCAGGCCAGTCGGCCACGAAATCCGTACGTCTCGTCCGCAGCGACGCGGTGAATGACGTACTGGAAATCCCAGGCCGGACGCGGTCGCTTCGGGAGTTTGAACTTGTACAAGCTGAACCGTATTTCGTCTCGCGCTGAGTGCATGCGGTCGAACATCAGTATCAGCGTCATGCCCCGCCCCGCGCGGCCAAAGTAAAACGGCTGGGTGAAACGCGGCCAGTCGTAAGACCAGCTGTTGAGCCGGAACAACATGTCCCGATCATAGGTCAAATCGCTCGCCGCCAAGCTGCGGTAGTTTCCCCCGCGGTTCCAGTCGGGGTGGGACCGCGGCGCAGTCGTGGTGATCCACTCTTCGGCTCCTTCCGCCGACGACTGTCCACGGAATTGGATCGCTTCGTTCACGACATCGTTCATGTAGTTGGCAAAGAAGAAGAGCGCGTACCCCGCGGATCCGAAACGGCTGGCGTCTCGGGGGATGCAGCGGAATTCAAAGTCAATGAAGTGGGGCTCCACGACGGTGTAGGAAAATCGGCTGTCTACGTTCCAGGGGCTGTCCTCTGCCCGCCGTACGAGGACGACCGAGCGGCCCTTCTCCAGGGGGTGGAGGGTGTAGCGGTCGCGTCGGGGTGAGAATTTGTTGTGGCGGTCGTGGTGACCCGAAATGATGTGCTCGAAATTGAGGCCAGCCGAAGCGCCGCGCTGATCTGGATCGAAGGCGTCGAAGTTGGGAGCGTGTTCGCGATGAAAGAGCGAGTCGATGCCGCTCAGCAGTCCAGGTGAAAACGAGTTATCGCGGAACGTCGCCGTCAGTGGACCTCGCTGCAGGCGGAGGGTCTCCACCGCCGGGGTCTCTTCGCTACGCGCGGTGTTGACACCGCATAGGAGCGCGGTGATCGTCCAGACTGCCGGCACGCGACAGAGGGTGATCATGTGCCTGGGCCTTTCCTTTCTCTCCGCCGCGCGGAGAGATGTTATCCAGCTGCGAGTTCAGTGCGTCATAGCGTACGTGATAATATTAATCCCCATCGGAAACGAGCACCGCTCGGAGTAGCGGCGAAAGTACTCGATTTCTTCGGTTTCGCGCTCCCAACCGTCGACCAGGTCGTTGTTGTAACACAACAACACCATCATCTGGCCCTGGTCATCGAAGATGCCGTAGAAGTAGGGTGCCGGGTCAGCTTCGATCCCCGGCACCGGATGGTACGAGTAGCCCTGCCGCCAAAAGTGAATTGCGACCGCTTGCGGCTTCTCTTGGAAGTCGTACACCATATGAAAAATCTCATGGTCGAGTGAAAGTTCCTGTGGTTCGCGATTGGGAAAAACGCGCTTCAGTTGTTGGTAAAAGTGGTTCCATTGCTCGTCTCCCCAAAACTCGTCCACCATCAAGAACCCGCCGTTGAGCAAATAACGCCGCAGGGCGGCGGCTTCCGCTTCGGTGAAAATGACCGATCGTGGCGCGATAATGAAGATAAAGGGATAACGCGGCAACTCGGGGTCGGTGAGGAACAGCGTGACTGGGTTGGGATTGACCTCTAGCGAAGTCAGCTGCTGTAAACGGTAGGAGATATTCCAGTCGGCTTCGGGATAGTCTCCGTTCCAGCCGCGAAAATAATGAGGCTGGTAGCGAATTCGGGCAAACGTAAACACGTCGCTCGATAACTCCGGGTCGTTTTCCCACATCGGGAATTCACTGCGATCTGGCATCGGCCGATTTCTCCATCGGCGGCCGAAATTTTGAGCGCCGACCAGGCAGGTGATGGCGACCAGCGATCCCAACGAGAGCACGGTGATAAAACGTCTCAACGGAGCGATCTCCCCATTCCCGAAGTGCGGCCTGTGCCGCGGGTCGCCGCCTATTCTACCCGGCGCTGCGCATCCGCCCAAGCGCGTCCGCTGGCGGGATTACACGGCGCCAGGGTGTCGATTGAGAGCCGCGTTGTCCCGTTTGGCGAACCGCACGCGAACAGCCTGAACCGCGTAGCCACCGCACCCGTTCAGCAAACATCAGAATCATGAGGGAACGGGGCGATCGGTCGTCGGCAACAGGCAGGCGACTCGATGCGCGTCCCCTTCCAAGCGGGGTGGGGTCCGATGGCAACCGGCTTCGACCAGATGACAGCGGTCGGCGAACGGGCACCCCGGGTACTCGCGGTCGGGTGAGGGAACTTCACCGCGCAGAGCGATCCGCTGATGGTGGCGTTCGCGTTCCGGGTCGGGTACCGGAGCAGCCGACAACAGCGCCTGGGTATACGGATGGCGGGGGTTGCTATAGAGCGCTTCGGCGGCGGCCAACTCGACGATCCGCCCGAGGTACATCACGCCGACTCGATCGGCGATGTGCCGGACCACTGCCAGATCGTGGGAGATAAATAAGTAGGCCAGTCCCAGCCGTTGTTGGAGATCTTTCAGGAGGTTGATCACCTGGGCTTGGATCGAAACATCGAGCGCTGAGACCGCTTCGTCACAGACCAGCAACCGTGGTTCAACGGCGAGTGCCCGCGCGATGCCGATCCGTTGGCGCTGTCCACCGGAAAACTCGTGAGGATAGCGATTGAGCGTACTCGGATTCAGTCCCACCAGATCCATCAGGCGCATTACTTCCAACCGCCGCTGACGTGTGTCGTAAAGCCGAAAGATCTCCATCGGTTCGGCGATGATACGCCCTACCGTCATCCGTGGATTGAGCGAGGCGAACGGGTCTTGGAAGATCATCTGGACCTCCCGCCGATAGGGTTGCATAGCGCTTTCGGACAGTCCACTGGTGCAGGTCCCTGCCAGTTCGACGCTGCCAGCGGTGACCGGTACCAGATTGAGGATGGCCCGCGCAGTGGTTGTTTTGCCGCAGCCCGTTACGAGATAAATGGGCATCAGCGTCAGCAAGAGATACTGTAAAATTCGTTTGAATTCCATTTTGCCTCTCATTCGTAGTTTATTTCAATGATCACGCGCCGTTTATTCTCAATGCCATCCAGCGTGTCATCAAGATCATCAAGGATGTCATCGTAAATCCTGGCAGTGGTAATGCCACTTTGCCAAGAGTGAGTTCCAGTACCTACGTCTGTAAAGACAATTGCATCGCCAGTTGAACTGAGTGAAACAAAGAAGGAGAAGCAGATGGAGAGGTACTGACAACTAGGCGGCAATACAACA
>PADE01000300.1 GCA_002702965.1 Planctomycetaceae bacterium | reverse complement strand
AACCTACTGATCTCGTGCCCCAGACTACACGTTTGGCGCAACGAGCTCGGGGGGTGAGTTGCGGGGTTCTGATTGAGCCACGCACGTCCAGGCACCAGCCGTGACGCCGGCCTGTGCCGTGCGCACGCTGGGGTCGGGACTTGGCTGTTAAAGAGGCCGGCTTCGCTTAGCGGAGTCGACCGGCAGCCGCACAGGCTACGCGGCGTGCGCGAGCAGCCGATGCGTTCCTTTCCCGAGGAGACTGCTTCGCTGCTGGTTGCATGCGGCTCCCACTGAAGACTGCTCAAGTCTGCTCTAGTTTTATAATCACATATTCTCCGCCAACTCGACGGCCGCTGTCGGCCTCTGGCGGGGAAGAGACGGAGCCCTTGCTGTCGTCGTCTGTGCCTCTGTTTGGGGATTAAAGCGCCTTTGCGTTCCTTGCAAGTAGGATAGGGAATCGCGCCATTGTCGCGAGCGTGAGCTGTAGGCACCTCTTTAGTGTCATGGGCGTCTGGAAGCCTGTAGCTTATGTTGAAAAGGAAGCGAGCGGTTAGCGGGGGGCCCGAGAGCCATTCCGCCAAGCGCGCGAGGAGAGCGGCCAGTCAGCTGAGCCGCCTCGGCATCGGTGGGCATCGCATTGTGCCTTCGAGCCTCCGTCGTGCGTGGCGCCTCGATCTGGTCGAAGGCGCGGCGCTTGTGGATCCATCGTCGCAGATCTGGTGTCTGGACGAGGGGCCGAATTTTCGGTTCAGGGACCAGGTGTGCAAGAAAAATTGGCGCAGCCGGTTCCGGGGCAGCGAGTCTGCCCAGCAAGCGCAGTTCGTGAAGAGCATCGCAGGTCCATTGTGGCGGCGTTTGCGAAGCGAGTTGCGCGGCGCCATTGGTTCGCCGTCAAGGCTGGCCAGTGCGAGCCAAGTGTCTGGAAGGCGGGCTTCTTCGAGAGGAAGTGCCGCCGTTTCAAGTGCCAGGATCAGGCAGAGCTCGGCACGTTTCTGCCGAGCCTAGCCCGGCGCATCGTGCTGTCGTTGCTGTTTGCAGCAGCGCGTCAAAGTGCCGGCCAAGAGCTTCAGATTGTGGATCTTCGATCGGCTGGAGCCGCTGCCCGCATTTTGCTGAGAGTGGTGTTCGCTGAAGCGCTGCCGGTTCGTGCGCGCTTCCCGCTCAAGAATCCGGAGCAGGTAGGCCGAATTATTCGGCAGCTGAGTGTGGAGTTCTTCCGCATCATCTGCGAACAAGCCGCGTCGTGCGGCGGTTGGGAGGCAGCCCGGAATCATCTCGGCTGGCCCTCCAATTTGGTTGCTCTGTTGCTGCTGGCCGGGAAAGAGCCTGCCCCGTGCCTGGTTCCGTCGCCGCGTGTGTTAGAAGCCGCGTTCGACGAGGAGGTTCGAGTGGTCGGGCAGGAAGAGATTGTTCATCTTGGGTTTCCGGCCGAGGCATTGGAGGCGTTTGCGATTGCCAGCTGTGGCAAGAGCGGTCCATCAGGAGTTTGCGCTCCAGGGTGCGCGCTTGTATTGTGAAGCTGGGTCGTTCGCGCAGAGCCGCTTCGATCAGCGAGTGGCCGGTCTCATCCGGAGGCGAGAAATCTGTGTGCAGTTCGCCATCGGCGGGTCGGCATTCGCCAGTGCGCTGCGTGATCGGCTTTTGCCTTTCCGTGATTTCCGCTGGCTTGGCGGCGATATCATCAGCCGTGGAAGCTGGTTCTGGCAGAATCTGGAGCGGTCTGGTTGGTTTCAAGAGCCGCGAGTGCGTGTAGCCGTCGAGCTGCAAGTTGAAGGTGATCGAGTGGTCGTCGATCAGAGTGTGCTCAAGCTCCGCATCGAAGAGTTTGAAGTCGTCTAAGTAGAGTCCGCCGCTCTACTAAGGCATCATGTTTCTCCATGCGGCAGGCCAAGGAACCCCGTTGGGTTCTGGGCGCCGTCAATCAAGGCTTCTAGGTGCTGCTGGAGGAGGCCCAATGCGCCGTTTGGTGGCGTCGCCCCAGCGGGCATCATTGCTGACCCCTCGGTCAGAGCCAGCCACGCCGTCGTTCGCGACCGTGAATGGCGCAGAGCCTGAACCAGAGCCAGAATCTGGTCCGTCGCCCATTGGCGGCACTGCCCCAATGGGCACTGTGTACCTGCTTGAAAAGGTACCGATGCTGACGGATTTGTACCACACCATGGGCGGTACAATCCTGATTCGTCAGGCAATCCAGCGTGGCGGTGGCGCGAGTCTTTGGTCAGAGGACATGAAGTCTGAGATCAAGTCGGTCATTGTCGAAAGCATGCCAGCGATGCTGAGTGCTGAAGAGCGATTGTCAGAAGCGGATGATGTCGACGACGAGGCCATCTCCTCACTGGAAGCGGCGAAAGCTGCGCTGGTGGAGGAGGCGATCGAAGCCATCCAAGGTCGGCTGAAGCTGCATGTCGAGAACATGTTGGTGGAGAGCACCGGCCAGATCATCGANGGAACTGTCGCTCCGGCGCTTCAGGGTCATCTGACCGCATTGCTGGAGGCTGTTCCTCGTGACCAAATCCTGTCGGGCGAGGCAGCTGAAGAAGCGGAAGTTCGCGCCGCTCTCAACGAAGCCGAGAACGACAAGATGACCACCGAGGACAACAAGTACATGCGCGTGATGGGGCAGCTGGATGAGCAGGCTGCGCATCTCGTCCGCGCAAATGAGACGAAAACCTCGGAGNCGGCGGCTCACGCCGCCAAGATGATCGAGTTCACGTCGGCCCACAGTGACCAGTCGGCCGAAGGCAAAGCCAAGGTCGCCGTCATGCGGGCGGAGATGGCTGAGTTGAAGCAGAGAATTGACTCGCTCGACACTGTGATCTCGACGTACGAGAACAACATCTACCGTTTGCTCGTCAATGAGTACCCGATTGCGGAGAACGTGCAGCGTGAGCGCCGTCTCCAGGATGCCAAACTCAAGCTCAAGGACTGTGGCGATCTGCTGAACGACCCGCACCCGACCAAGGCACGCAAGCTGCTGATGGCGGTGTGGAGTTTGTGCAAGGATCACCCGACGCAACTGTGGGCCATCGTCCCGATTGTGTACCGCATGATGATGGACAGTGACATTCTGTCTCCCCTCGAGCCGCTCAACCGCGATGAATGCATGGTCAGACTGGCACCGGCTCTGGCACAGTACTACCAGCAGCACACTGAGCTACTGTACAGCAAAATCCAGGAGGCGGACGATGCCGTGGCAACGAAAGCTGCCATTCGTCGCAAGACCGGCGAAGACGGCTTCGAGCCGCGTGTGAGCGAGGGCCTCCGCCATTGCGGAGTGTCCTGCGTCAGCGGACTTCGACACATGCACGAGTCCGATGGCTACCAAATCATTACCAACTTCCGCGAGCTCATCCATAGCCAGTGGCCGCTCTTCATCGAGGAAGAGAATCTCAAGAGGCTGTGCGGAGACATGCGGAAGCTCGTCCAGCAAGCTCGAGTGCTGCGCATCGAGATCCACTATGGTCCGACTGTGTACAACATCACTCAGATCTTGCGCCAGCGAGGCAATGCTTTCTTCTCGGCGCTTGAGCCGTGGCTGCACTTCACAGAGGAGGACAAGTACGACTGCATCGAGAAGCTGGACGAGTTCCTCACCGACATTGAGCACGTGTGCACCCAGAGCGACGGTCCTTTGACCCGCGGCCAGACGACAGTACAGTCCGAGGCAGTTGCACAAGCACGGGCTCTCTACTCGGAGAGCATCCACGGCGGTGGCGGCTCTGGCAAAACGTCTGACTGGACGTGCTGCGCGAAGGACTGCTCCAACAAGATCCCATCGGAAACTGTTGAGGGGTACAAGAAGCGCGTTGCCAAGAAATCGTGGGGTGCAAATCCCGACCCTGCCCGATCGCGTCTACTTTGCAGCGGATGCTATTCATCTTTCTGCGATGAGACGAAGATCACCATGGAGGACGGCACGACCAAAGAGCGTGGCGGCGGTGGTGGCGGCNGCGGCGGAGGCAAGTCCAAGAAGACTGGCAAAGCTGCGCGTGCGGAGGGCAAAAAGGCCAAGAAAANGTCAAAGGCGGCCAAGAAGGAGGAGAAGCGCAAGATGGAGATGGCTGAGGCGGCAGCGGAAGCTGCAGTCGCGGCCCTCAAGGAGGCGCAGAGGAGCGGGCTGAGTCGTGCGGCAGCTGTGCCTGCAACTGACGCCAATGCGTCGGCGGCTGATGTCCAAGAGCTCCNGTCTCCTGCTCCGGCTCCGGCTCCGGCCACTCCTCCACCATCGGCTGCTCCATCGGCTCCTGAAGGCACACCACCGGAGGGAGATGCGTCTATCGCCGAGATGGCAATCCGAAAGGTTCGCGAGGCGATGCAGCCCGGGTCCCAATAGGACACATCAACAACCCGAGCTGGATTGACAGCAACTCGTACTGTAACTACAACACCTATTGAGGCAACTGCATACAATGCACGCGCCGACAACGACTGGATGGCTGGATCAATGGTCTTAGATACTGGTGCAACGGCGCACCTGATGAAGACCACCATCAACCACCTGTTGGCACNCGCACGAGAGTCAGAGATGGCCGTGCGTGGCGCCTTTGGAGCACGCCGCAAGGCGGCTGACCTACACGGAGTGGCAAAGATGTACATCATCAACACCCTCGAGCCCGAGCGTCACGGATCCTCTCTGGAGCCTCGTGTTGACACGCTTCCTGGGCTCAACGACGAGCTTTTCTCCATGATTCATTACTACGAAGAGCTCGAGTGCGACATCCATCTAGTACATGACGGATTCAGTGGCATTCGCGGCACTGATCCAACCACTGGGAAGAAGATCGAGATACCTGCACGGTATGACTCTTCTCGGAAGGCTTGGCTGATTGACTANGTCATCGCCAAGGACGCTGCGACGGCGCGGATAGCNGGCCGTGCAGTGGAGGCCGCANTGAGACGTGACACNCCGGCCAACCGAGCCCTCGCGGCGAAGGCTTCTATTGCCGACCACGATTTGGACGCAGCTGTGGCTCTGTTTGACGGTGAAGTGCTGTTCAGAGACCACGACATGAGCTGCTACGTGGACATGACTGAGCTTAACCTGTTGTGCAAGGCTTGTGAGGCAACTGTCGATCTTGCAGAGGGTGCAGTTGACTCAGCTGAAAGTGCCGATACACCAGACAGCACTGATGCAGCGCAACCTGCAGACACTGGCACTGGTGACAACGGAGACGACACTGGTCGTGATCCGCACCAGGCTGAGCTGGATCGTCTGCAACAGATTGAAGATGACATGGAAGATCATCTATTCAAGAGCACGGACTGCAATCTTTCCGGTCCCAAGGTATCCATGGGATCGGCGGCAAAGAAGATGGCGCTGATGGAGTTGCACAAGCGTAAGGGCCACGCCGGTTACATGCCCGGCTGCCCCGTGTGCCTGATGTGCCGCAAAAATGTCCGCAAGCGACACGCAATCCGCGACCCACCGTCTGAGCATCGAGTCGGTTACCGCTGGTCCATTGACGCGTTAACCTGGCCTGTTCGATCACGGAATGGCAACCGCTACACGCTCGTCCTTCGTGACTACGCAAGCGGCNACTACATCGTGCTCCACATCGAGCACAAATCTGATGCCCGCAGAGCAGTCGAGCGTGCAGTCAAGGCACTGCGCGCTGATCCGCGCTTCAAGGATCCTGACCGCGGCTACGAGCTGATCTCCGAGCTGCACCTGGACCCCGCTGGGGAGTGGAGAGACGACAACACTGCGTGGCAAGAAATGTGCGGACGCCTAGGGATCCATTGCATCTACGGCGACCCCACCCACAAGCGCTCAATGGCCTTTGCCGAGAACGCTGTGAAGCAGATCGAGCTGGGAACAAAGTACATCGTGGCGGAGAACAGTCTGCCGGTGGAATGGTTCGAGCTCGCATGCAACCAGGCGGCAGAGATTCGCAACCTGCTGCCGATGAACAGGGACATGGCGTCCAACGACGGCGACGCACCGCGGCCGATTGAGCGGNTATCGCAAGACAGTCGCGGCAGGGCTAAGGTCAGCCGTCGTCACTGTGACAAGGTGATGCAACATCTAGTCACCGTCGGCACTCCGTGCTTGGTGACGATACCGCATACAAAAGGGTCCGACATTGTCAACCTGGCGCGGACCCGCTGGGGAATCATGCACCACATGCTGGACGATATGCCAGTGTTTGAGTGCCCCTGGACCGGTACGCACTTCAGATCGAAGTCATACCACGCTGCTGATCTGCCTCACGGAGTCAGCGCGTACGAGTGGCTGGGATTGCCCATCCCGCCGCTCCCCAAGTTGTCGTTCCAACGACAAGGGGACCTCCTCGAGGTTCCCAAGACCGTCGTGCAGCTCGACGGCCTTGGCAAATTCACTGGCGACCAGCCTGCATTGCATCTACCGGCAGCGAAGCTGCGCAGCGAAGGTGCCGCAGAGCCAATGGTCACCACCGTCGACAAGCATGGCCGTATCTACGTGCCGGACGCCGACGGCATNCTGCAACCAACCGATGGCATGCTCAAGAAGATGGCTGACAATGGCATCATCGAGCCCATCGAGAATTCCTCCGATCCGCATGCTCGCGTCAAGAGCCTGCTCCACTATTCGCCCGATTGGTTCATCGGCAAGGACGTCTACAAGGATTTCCCAGATCACGGCGGCGTGTATCACGGCCTCGTGATGTCAACACGGCTTGTGCCAGACACGGACAAGGTCGTGTGGCGAATTCTTTACGACGACAAGGACACGGAGGACTTCACTGCCGAGCAAATGATCGACTACTGCATCCTGAAGGTTGACGGTACGACATCTGCTCCGGCTCCAGCTGAGACAGCAACGCCTGCTGCTCCAGCAGCCGCGGAGACGCAGCCAGAGCGCTCTGCAGCACCACCGTCTGCGGCACCGGCTGCAGACACCAACAAACCAGCTGATCCCGACGCCTCACCTGTCGTTCCGCGTGACACGGTCTTGTTCAAGGATGTAGAATTGTACACCACATCGAACAAGCAGACGTTCTTCGACATCTGCCGCAACATGGGACTACCTCAAGCGCAGTGGAAAGCGTACTATGAGTGGGTCAGCGACAACTTCTATCGAGGACACCGCTGGAACGGCNTCGATGGAGCTGTGCACTTCTACAATCCTTGGGGGGGTGCCAAGCAACCGTCACGCTTTGAGCCAGGCGAGAAATTCCCATTCCCGGCTGGTGACAGCTGGGATAAGCTGATGGAACAACATAAGTTGCGGTCCAACGACAGCAACACCGAGTACGTCAATGCAAAGCTGGCGCAAGCCGCAGAGCTGGAGACAGCGAGGGATGAGCATATGCTCACGAAGCTGCGACGACAACTCGAAAACGACGATGAGCTGAAGAATGCTATCGCCGCCGCGATTGTTGCCGAGGTCTCCGGCGACATGTCTATCTACACGGACACTGCGGGCAAGATAAAACCACCGAAAAATCTGCGAGAAGCACGCAATCGACCTGACTCTGGGTTGTGGAAGGCGGCTCTCGAGAAGGAGATGGGCTCACTGGACAAGCTGGAGGTTGTCTCTAAAGGCCATACACTCGGTGCATTGAAAGCGCGTGGCATCCACAAACGCCCGGTTCCACTGAACCTGCTGTTTGATGTCAAGTACCACCCGGACGGCTCCGTGGACAAGTATNAAGTCCGCTGCGTGCAAGCTGGACACCGTGGACACCTCATACCTGGGGTACATTTTCACAACACGTTCGCTGCGTCTCCTCAGATGCTGTCGACACGGCTGTGCCAAGCTCTCCGAGTTCTGCATGGCTGGACATCGTGTCCCTTTGATATCTGTACTGCTTACCTGCATGCAGACACACGGGAGGAGGAAAAGTACCCGATTCGCTATCCTGAGGGCATGCGAGAGTACGATCCACAGACTGGCGAAGAGTTGTACGGCGTGCTGGAGAAGAACCTTTACGGTTCGCCTGTTGCATCCCGGCGCTTCAGCCAGATGCGAGACGAATGGATTACAGACGTTTTCAACAAGGATGGCTGGACAGGGCAGCAGATGGATGCTGACCCGTGCATGTTCAAGCTAACCAGCCCAAGCGGCACCGCGTCGTTCATGGTGATCCACACCGACGATTGCGATCTGGTCTGCGAAAACGCAGCCGACGCGCCGGCCATCACTGCCAAGTTCGACCAGCGCTTCGGGATTAAATTGTGCGACCCGTCGTATATGCTTGGCGTCAACCGCAAGCTGACGACGCACGAGGACGGTACGCGGACGCTGGAGATGAGTCAGCCGGACTACATCGAGTCCATGTACCACCGCTGGCGCGACTATCTGCCGCGCCGCATGCCACAGTGCCCGTTCCCAGCCAAGGAGTTTCTGTCTTTGGCTACACCGGAAGGGGAACCAGCCAACACATCTGATGCTGAAGTCGAAGAGGTACTTGCTCTCGGCTACCAGCAAGTGGTTGGCGAACTGCTGTGGGCTACGCGGAACACCGGGCCGGATANGGCTTACGGTGTTCAACAACTCTGCACGGTAATGTCGCGGCCGTCAAAGAGAGCCTGGAAGGCTGCAATGCACATGGTATACTACCTGNACGGGCAGCGCACCCAAGGCATCATGTTCCGCTCCGACGGCAACNCGGAGCCGGTNTGCTACTACGACAGCAGCGACAAGGGCGACCNTTCTGACCAGAGAGCCTCCGGCGGCTACTGCATCATGCTAGCCGGCGGACCCATTGCGTGGAGCTCGCGCAANCACCGACATGTCGGTCGCAGCAGCTCTCACAATGAGTATATGGCTCTGGCGTCTGCCGCGCAGGAGCTCAAGCATGTCCGAGATCTTCTCAAGGAGATGGGCTTTGGCGACTGCGTCAGCGCACCATCACCGATCTTGGGCGACAACGACCAGACAACTCGCTGGTCAATTGAGCGGATGGTGACAACAGGGAACAAGTGCATTCGCACTGACTACCACTGGGTCAAGGAGTGCGTGAAGCTCGGCGACATTTGCCCGCGCCGAGTCAGCACGGAGAACAATATCTCCGACATCTTCACGAAGTCGCTCGCGGGGCAGCTCTTCACGAGGCTCCGCGATGTGCTGATTGGCAGAAGCTCGATGCCGGCTCTGCCTGCACCGCCGCACCGCTAGGCGGGTGATTACGACGCCTTTGCGTCNGAACACCAACACCTGGCGACGGCAACCAACACTGCGCGCCATTGCGCGCCCGGCGGCCAACGATTGGTCGTCATCAACCTACTGATCTCGTGCCCCAGACTACACGTTTGGCGCAACGAGCTCGGGGGGTGAGTTGCGGGGTTCTGATTGAGCCACGCACGTCCAGGCACCAGCCGTGGCGCCGGCCTGTGCCGTGCGCACGCTGGGGTCGGGACTTGGCTGTTAAAGAGGCCGGCTTCGCTTAGCGGAGTCGACCGGCAGCCGCACAGGCTACGCGGCGTGCGCGAGCAGCCGATGCGTTCCTTTCCCGAGGAGACTGCTTCGCTGCTGGTTGCATGCGGCTCCCACTGAAGACTGCTCAAGTCTGCTCTAGTTTTATAATCACACATTCTCCGCCAACTCGACGGCCGCTGTCGGCCTCTGGCGGGGAGGAGACGGAGCCCTTGCTGTCGTCGTCTGTGCCTCTGTTTGGGGATTAAAGCGCCTTTGCGTTCCTTGCAAGTAGGATAGGGAATCGCGCCATTGTCGCGAGCGTGAGCTGTAGGCACCTCTTTAGTGTCATGGGCGTCTGGAAGCCTGTAGCTTATGTTGAAAAGGAAGCGAGCGGTTAGCGGGGGGGGCCGAGAGCCATTCCGCCAAGCGCGCGAGGAGAGCGGCCAGTCAGCTGAGCCGCCTCGGCATCGGTGGGCATCGCATTGTGCCTTCGAGCCTCCGTCGTGCGTGGCGCCTCGATCTGGTCGAAGGCGCGGCGCTTGTGGATCCATCGTCGCAGATCTGGTGTCTGGACGAGGGGCCGAATTTTCGGTTCAGGGACCAGGTGTGCAAGAAAAATTGGCGCAGCCGGTTCCGGGGCAGCGAGTCTGCCCAGCAAGCGCAGTTCGTGAAGAGCATCGCAGGTCCATTGTGGGCGGCGTTTGCGAAGCGAATTGCGCGGCGCCATTGGTTCGCCGTCAAGGTTGGCCAGTGCGAGCCAAGTGTCTGGAAGGCGGGCTTCTTCGAGAGGAAGTGCCGCCGTTTCAAGTGCCAGGATCAGGCAGAGCTCGGCACGTTTCTGCCGAGCCTAGCCCGGCGCATCGTGCTGTCGTTGCTGTTTGCAGCAGCGCGTCAAAGTGCCGGCCAAGAGCTTCAGATTGTGGATCTTCGATCGGCTGGAGCCGCTGCCCGCATTTTGCTGAGAGTGGTGTTCGCAGAAGCGCTGCCGGTTCGTGCGCGCTTCCCGCTCAAGAATCCGGAGCAGGTAGGCCGAATTATTCGGCAGCTGAGTGTGGAGTTCTTCCGCATCATCTGCGAACAAGCCGCGTCGTGCGGCGGTTGGGAGGCAGCCCGGAATCATCTCGGCTGGCCCTCCAATTTGGTTGCTCTGTTGCTGCTGGCCGGGAAAGAGCCTGCCCCGTGCCTGGTTCCGTCGCCGCGTGTGTTAGAAGCCGCGTTCGACGAGGAGGTTCGAGTGGTCGGGCAGGAAGAGATTGTTCATCTTGGGTTTCCGGCCGAGGCATTGGAGGCGTTTGCGATTGCCAGCTGTGGCAAGAGTGCGGTCCATCAGGAGTTTGCGCTCCAGGGTGCGCGCTTGTATTGTGAAGCTGGGTCGTTCGCGCAGAGCCGCTTCGATCAGCGAGTGGCCGGTCTCATCCGGAGGCGAGAAATCTGTGTGCAGTTCGCCATCGGCGGGTCGGCATTCGCCAGTGCGCTGCGTGATCGGCTTTTGCCTTTCCGTGATTTCCGCTGGCTTGGCGGCGATATCATCAGCCGTGGAAGCTGGTTCTGGCAGAATCTGGAGCGGTCTGGTTGGTTTCAAGAGCCGCGAGTGCGTGTAGCCGTCGAGCTGCAAGTTGAAGGTGATCGAGTGGTCGTCGATCTGAGTGTGCTCAAGCTCCGCATCGAAGAGTTTGAAGTCGTCTAAGTAGAGTCCGCCGCTCTACTAAGGCATCATGTTTCTCCATGCGGCAGGCCAAGGAACCCCGTTGGGTTCTGGGCGCCGTCA
>PADE01000299.1 GCA_002702965.1 Planctomycetaceae bacterium | reverse complement strand
GAAGTCGCCGATCGACCGCCGATGGGAGGTAATCGTAAGCGTTCGGGGGAACGGCTGCTACTGTCCCGAAGAGACCGAACCACGCCCGCTGCCCACCCCAGACCCCCGTCTCTGCGGCGCTACCGAACGGGCCGGCGGGGCCACCCCAAACCGCGCGACTCGATGCAACCACGGCCGAGAGGGTCGCCACGCGGTGCCAGCCCCCAGCGCCTCCTCAGGCGCAGAGTGGGGCTGGCGTGCGCCCGCTGCGAACTGACGGCACCCCGCCCGCCCGATACCGGCTGAGGTGTCCGCGGGGCCCCAGCCGTCGCGCGCGGCGTACCCAGATCCCCATCTGCCGTGGCTGGGATGCGACGGGAGACGTTTTGGCCACCTTCGGCGACTCAAAAGTGGGCCGGGCGTCGGCAGATCGGCCGGCTGAGCAACGACTCCACGACCCGCTTTGCTCCAGATTCGCTTCTATTCTGTCGACAAAGCACTTATACTGTCCACCGGGCCGTTCGACGGGCGGTCGCTGTCTACCAAAGCAGGGAATTTCGCAAGAGGGTGAACGATGAGAATTCTCGTGTTGCTCGTCTGGTTGACGCTGCCGCTGCTCGCCGCAGCCTATCATTATGGTCCCGGCCAGAGGGACCTGCGATTGGATGACGTCGACCACCATCTAGCCACAGCGCAGACCTGTGCCGGNCAGCAGGAATGGGAATCCGCNGTCGTAGCCTACGACGCGGCGCTGCAGCTGTTGCCTTCAGACTTGTCTCTGCAAACCGGACAGGTGCGGCTGGAGCGCGCCAAAGCGCAGATGCTCGCCAAACAGCTGCCGGTCGCGCATCGCGACCTGAAAGCATTGGTCGATGAGCTACACCGAGCCTCGCAAGCCGGTGGTGCCGCGCCCGTGGACGAGAAACAAGCTGACGAAAAACTCCTGCAGGATGCGCGGGCCGCGTTGGCCCACTCCCAGTACTACATGACCTGGTTGATGCGCCTGGAAGGGCAGGCGCGAGAGACCTGGGAGCCGGAAATCGAAAACGCCCGCCAGACCCTACGGCTCCTCCAAGGCCAGGCGGAACAGGATGGAGACCAGGCTGCAGCAAAAAGCTTCCGTGAAAATCTGGAGTCGACCATTCGGCTGGCCCGGATGGACCTCAGTGACTTGCAGGGGTTGCCCTTGCCGAGCCAGTGACAGGGTTGCGCCAGTGGCAAAGGCCGCGGTCGCGGCAAAGGCAAATCGAAGGGTAGGGGTCAAGGGCCGAAAGACGCGCGTGGAGCCAGCTCGGGTCCACCGCCCGACGGACGTGGATCGTAGCTGGTTTCCCCGAGCGGTTGACGAGGTTAGTGCAGCACTCGTCCGGCCGCTCCGCACGGCTCCCTAAAGAAACCGATTGCGTTCGCGGCGCGGGCGAGAAGGCCAGACTTGTCTCAGCTCCCACCCGGGAACAACTGGTCGATCCGCGCGACCGCTCATGGAGATTCCGGACTGGTATCATGCGATTCGCCTCTCTCGTCTGCTTCAGCGCGTTGTTGTCGGCCCTCNCACTCGGTTCGGTGGGCACCGCCCAGCAAGCGGCGAAGGCCATCAAGGCCGTCCCCTTGAAAGCCGCGGCCAAAAAACCACGGGCGCTTCCCCGCACAACGGTCATTTCCCAGGTACCCGGCGGAGGTGCCCGCCCGATTGGGTCTACCCTCTTGGTACCACCCGGCGGAGTACCCCCTGGCGGACTACCGNCCCCAGCGGTCGCTGTGCCCGTCTCGCCGGCGGTAACCACTCAGCAACACGTGCTGAAAATCANCCGCCTNACATTCGACCGACGACCATCGGCCATCCTGCGGGCCTGGGCCGCGGCGGGCAGACCTTCGCGCCGCGAGGGACCTCCNGAGCCGACCGCCACAGCCGAACGNCCGCCCGGNCCGCCCGAGGTACGCAACACCGTTACTCCCCAACCAGCGGTTGATCCTTTTGACCAACAACTGCTCGATTTTCAGGGACAGGTGACGATCGGCGCCTGGTCGAAGGTACGGTCCTTCCTGGCCGCTTTGCCCGCTGAGGAAGGAAAGGCGTTATACACCCGGTTGCTCCGGTCGTTGCAGATGAAACCACCCCGCCGCCCTAAGCCCTTGTCCGTGGTCCCGCGGCCGCCGGGAACACCGATCGTCAGTCTTCCTGCCAGCGCCGCAAAGTACTCCGAACAACACGTCTGCTCGTGCGACGATCTAATCGCGTTGGCCGGGTGCGCCCCGGCGCCTCTCGACGACACTCTGATCAGCCTGCTGGGAGGTCTAATGCGTCAATCGCTCACCGCGGGCAACGCGCTGAGCACGGTCCTGGACGGCTTCCGAAAGGAAGTCGAAAAGCACCCCCCCGCCGCCAAGTTAGACCGTAATCAAGTGGCCCGCATTTTGTTTTCNGCTGGCCGCGGCCTCGCCGCTGGTGAATTTCTACCCACTCTCGAAGAGGCAGAATCCCAAAACAACTTTGCCGCCTTGAACCTGCTGAGTCAATTTCATCTAGCGCAGTACGCTGAGGAGAAAACAAGCCGCCAGCTGGAAGTCGCCTGGCGCGCAACGCAGGCGGTACTGGCCGGTGCGGGGGAGACGACCGACCATCGAGACGAAATGGAGAAAGCGTTGCGCCGCGCTGTNGACGTGGCCCCACAAGTCCGAGATGAACTCGGCCAACAGTGGCTGAATGCGAGCTTTACGGGCAATCCGAGCCGCGGTATGGATATCCTGGCTTCCATAGGATCCAACAGCGCCCAGGCCCTGCAGCGTAGCTGGCGGGAGCCCGACTCCCGTGTCAACGGATTGCGATTACAGACAACTGCTGTGGAGGCCCTCCTCGCGGCCGCACCAGAGTTAGCCGATCGGTGGAAGAGCTCCTTGACTCTGCTGGCGACCAACTGGTTGCGTGAAGCGGAGATCAGTTATCAGTTTGACCAATCGACAAGCCGACAGGGTCAACTACAACGTGATCAGTTCGGCAATTTTTTCTACCGCAATCCGCGGCAGCGTGCCGCCTCGCGCATCGCGGCTATTCCCACGGGTGACCTACTAGAACTGCGTCCCGGTGCGCACTGGCTATCCCTGGTCGATGAAGCGCTGCACCCAAAATTCTCGATGCTGTCGGCACAACTGTTGTTGAAGATCAATGAGGAGGACCAGGCGTTTCCCTACGTCGAGCAACTGGCTTCCTCCCACCCGAAACTGGGTAAGACGCTCGTTGATGAATTTCTACGTGTCTGGACGAATAACCACGACCCCAACGCCAACCGCAACCAGACCGGTCGCTACATGTTCATGTATGGGTTTGAACGCAAGGCCGAGAGCATCCCGCTGACGCGATCGAAACAGGAACGTAATCTTCAGGAACTCAGCGCGTTGGTCGAGCGTCTCAAGGCCCTTCCAGTCGAGCTAAATGAAGAATTACTCGCCAGCGCCTTCACGCGCTGCCACAGTTCGGCGGAAGTTTATCGGTTGTCCGCAATCGAAAATGTGTTCGGCAAGCTGNAGCAGCTAGATCCCGACACGTTNGCCGCATTGGCTCAGCAGATGCGCGCGAATTTGATCGGCGTCTGGCGGCAACCCGCGGTGCAAAAAAACAACAAAACGCGGCGCACGCAGAAAGACATTGAAGCTGAGGTGCTACGCGGATACCAAGTAGCCCGGGCGGTCGTCGATGACGCGTTCGACAAGCACCCGACCAGTTGGGCGTTGCAACTTGCCAGGGCTTCACTGAGCCACGACGAAAACACCTACCGCAAGGAGCTGAAACCTGACTCGACGTTCAGTCAGCGGCGCGACGACGCATTCGCGGGATTCAAAAAGGCTGCGGCGCTGTACTCTGCGGCCTTACCCAGTCTCTCCCAAGAAGAAGAGACCAGCAAAGTCTACGAAATCTGGTTCTACGCCAGCCTGGGCGCTTGCGATCTGAACCAGATCACGGAACGACAGACTGCCGACCTGCGACAGGCAAAACGCATTCGCGCGGCGATTCTGACACTCGAAGACGAGGAGACATCCAAGCGACATCTGGCGTTGTTCGCAAACACACTTTTCACACGTATGAGCGCCGCCAAGCCGGCCATCAAGTTTCGGTACGTGCGCACCGGGCTGGAGATCGTGGGCGAGCACAAACAAGCCAGCGAGGCCCGAAAGGTCTACGATTATTACAACGACCTGGTGACCGAGATCAAACTCGAAACGAGTCTTGACGGAAACGACGTAGTGGGACACACGGAACCGTTTGGTGTGTTCGTCCAACTGCGTCACACGCGGGAGATCGAACGGGAATCGGGGGGGTTTGGACGGTACCTGCAAAATCAACAAAATGGAAATGCGTTCTACTACAATTACGGTCGACCGATCGCGAATTATCGTGACAAGTTCGAGGAAACCGTTCGACAGTCTCTCGACGAACAGTTTGAGATCCTCTCGGTCACCTTCCAACACGAGGATGTCAACTCGCGCGCCCTCGCAGATGCCTACGGCTGGCGGATGACCCCCTACGCCTACCTGCTGTTGCAGGCCCGTGGGCCCGAGGTTGACACCCTGCCGGGGCTGCAACTGAATCTCGATTTTCTCGACACTTCGGGCTACGTCATTATCCCGGTCGAGTCGGCTGCCGTTCCGCTCGATGCCTCAGCGCAGCGCGGGGCGGCGCGTCCGCTGGAAAAACTCTCGGTCACACAAACGCTCGATGAGCGGCAAGCCGACGAAGGCAAACTCATTCTAGAAGTGAAGGCCATCGGGCGCGGTTTGCTGCCCCCATTAGACGATCTAGTGGATCTTGCGCCACCGGGATTCGAGATTGTCTCCAGCCGAGATCGGGGGTTATCGGTGTCTGAGTTCGATCCCGACGCCCGCGAACCGGTGATGATCTGCGAACGCAACTGGACGGTGACGCTGGCCTCCGCACGCAGCCAGCAAGACCGACCTAAGACATTTGCTTTTGCCAGCTCCAAGATGGCAGAAACAGAGATGCTCTTCCAGCGGTTCGCAGACGCCGATCTGGTTGAGGTCGATCGAATCGTCGATCTGGAAGAAGCCTACGGTCAGGCCAGTTACGCCTGGCTCGGCCGTGGTGGGGTGGCCGTCATGCTGGTTCTCATCGCCGGAGCGGTGATCCTGATGGTTGCCAACCGCGGCCGCAAACACGCACCGGCAGAGGCTTTTGCGATGCCCGATGATGTCAACGCGTTCACCGTTCTGGGGTTGCTCAAACAGATTCGAGCGCATCACGGCGTCGACCAGGAGGGCCGCCAGGAACTGGCGCAGGCCATCGCGCATTTGGAAGTCGAGTTTTTCTCCAATCGCGGATCACACCCCTCGGATCTTGAAACCCTGGCCAGAACCTGGATTCAACGGACCGCCTGAAGCCCGGGCGCTGCCAGCGGCGACGAGTGAGCACCGCGTACCAAGCATCAGCACCCAACGGCCGAGTTCATGGCTTCCCGGCAACTGAAACAAGTTCGCACCGCCTGCAATCGCGATTGCCCAGATGCCTGTGGGTTGATCGCCGACGTCCAAGATGGCAAAGTCGTTCGGCTTCAAGGGGATCCCCAACACCCTGTCACTCAGGGGTTCCTCTGTCATCGCACGAGCCGGTTTCTCGACCGCCAATACGATCCACAGCGCATCGTTACACCGCTCGCGCGGCGGGGCACCGACTTTCAGCCCATTTCCTGGGACGAGGCGCTCGATCAAGTTGCCGAAAAGTTGCAGCAAGTGCGTGCCCAATCAGGGCCGACATCGATCTTGTACTATCGCTCGGCGGGTTCAATGGGGTTGATGAAGCACGTCACCGATGCGTTTTTTGAGCGCTTCGGTCCCGTCACGATCAAGTCTGGTGACGTCTGTTCCGGCGCGGGAGACGCCGCCCAGATGCTCGATTTTGGTGACGAAGACGGCCACGACCTATTCGACTTGGACCACAGTCAAACCGTGGTTCTGTGGGGGAAAAATGTCTACGTGAGCCAGGTGCATCTGTTGCCGGTGCTCAAACGCGCCCAGGCACGCGGCGTGCAATTTACTCTCATCGACCCGGTCTGGCAGCAAACGGCGCAGCTCTGCAACCGTTTTATCCAGCCGTGTCCGGGCGGTGACGCGGCCGTGGCTCTTGGCACGGCACGCATCCTGTTCGACCAACAGTGGTACGACAGCGAGGCGAGCTCGTATTGCGACCACCTCGCTGAATTTCAAGCCTTGGCCTGTAGTCGCGATCTGGACACGTGGGCTGCGATGGCCGACGTGTCGGTCGCAGACCTGCAATCGCTGGCACATTCCTACACGTGTCACCCGACCGCAACGTTGATTGGCTGGGGGCTGCAACGGCGCCGCAATGGATCAGCTACCGTTCGGGTAATCGACGCCCTGGCCAGCATCTCCGGAAATCTTGGTGTCCCCGGTGGTGGGATCTCTTACTGCTGCAAACGACGTGGCGCATTTGATTTATCCTTCACGACTGGACTTGAGCAACCCGCTCGGGCGATTCCCGAACCGCTCCTCGGCCGAGGAATCCTGGAAGCCGAGGACCCTCCTATCCGGGTTGCCTGGGTCTGTGGCGGTAACCCGGTCGCCATGCTACCCGAATCACGGCGCATCGCTGAGGGACTACAGAGCCGTGAAATGACCGTGGTGGTTGATTCGTTTATGACCGATACGGCGCGCTGCGCCGACATCATCCTACCGACCACGACGATGCTCGAAGAAGACGATTTGCTGGGGGCTTACGGCCACCACTGGTTGGTGGAATCCCGACCCGCAACGGCGCCTCCCCCGGGTGTCAAATCCGATTACGAAATCACCCAGGAGCTGGCCCACCGTGTCGGCCTGGGAAACGACTTCTCGGCAGAGGTGGACACCTGGAAACGCCACATGCTGCAACGCGTCTCCAACCGTGGGGCCTCATTGGATGATCTGCGGCGAGGACCTGTTCGCAATCCGCTGGCCCAGCAAGTCATGTACCGCGACCGGAAGTTCCCAACCCCGACTGGCCGCGTAAACCTAGTCACTGACGTCGCGACCGAGCCGACGCCAACCACCCGTTTGCGGCCATTGCTCCTCATGGCGCTGTCGACCCAATATTCCCAGGCTTCCCAGTGGGTCGCAGGACACCGTGGTGGCCCTGCGGTTGCAACCGTCCACCCAGCAGCGGCTGAATCCTTCACCGATGGTGATCTAGCCGTCGTCGAATCGGAACTCGGCCGTATGACGGTCCGCCTCCAATTCGATCCGCGACAACGCAAAGACGTCTTGCTGGTGCCCAAAGGGGGCTGGCTCGCGGATGGCTGTTGTGCCAACGCACTGGTACCAGGCGAAGTGACCGACGACGGCGGCTGCGCGGTTTTCTACGATACCCCGGTCCGCCTACTGCTGCCGACGCCAGCGGATCCGCCAACCGGTTAAGCGTTGGGCGTTTGCCTCGGCGGGCGTCTCGGATCGCAAACCGGCCCCTAGAAACTCTTTGCGCGGCGGACCGGGGCCGTATTTCTATTGACGTTGTGTTTCCGTCGTCCCTATACTCCGCCCGCCAATTCGGCAGGTGTCACACCCACCGCCCCCGCCGGGGTCTGCAGCTGATGGTACGGAACGGATTCCGCAGATGCTGGGACTGCGTGGTGGATTCGCGGCGCATGGAGAATCTTGACATGAAACGGTTAGACCGAGCGTTCCAGAAAGTCCCTCGCGGTCCCTGGAAAATACGCATCTCTCCGATCTTGGGGGGGGTGGTCATCCTGGCCACGTGTCTCGCCATCCGCTCCCTCAACTCACCCGAGACCGTGCGCGCCCAAGTGCCTCAAGCGCGAACTGCCGTGAAAGCCCGCAACGCAACCCGTCCCGCCACACGGTCCGCCGCGCCGGCGGCGGCAAAGACGCGCACGCACAACGTCGCGGCCACAGTAAACGGCCAATCGATCACTCGAAATCAACTGGCGAACGAATGCTTACGGCGTTACGGCGCTGAAGTTCTCGAAGAACTCATCAACAAACACGTTCTATTGCAAGCCTGCCGAGAGCGGAATCTCGTGATCACCGAACAACAAGTGGATGAAGCGATTGCACGGTTTGCCGCGCGATTTGGTCTGCCCATTAGCCAATGGCTCAACGTCATGAAAGAGCGTCGAAACATGACACCCGGGCAATACCGTCGCGATGTGATCTGGCCAATGCTGGCACTCAAGTCGCTCGCGGCCAACCGTGTTGTGGTGACCCCACAAGATCTCAACCGCGCCCTGGAATCCGAGTTTGGCCCAAAAGTCAAAGCCCGTGTGATCACCCTAGGATCGAAAACCAAGGCGACCCAGGTGCACCAGCAGGTCACCGCCAACCCGGAGGAATTCGGACGCCTGGCCAGGCAGTTTTCGGACGACTCCAGCGGCAGTTCACAAGGCGTGATCCCCGCGATTCGGAAACACGTCGGAAATCGTGAATTCGAACGCGTCGCCTTTTCGTTGCGCGAAAATGAAATATCACCCGTTTTCCTAGTGGGCGACAAGTACGTCATTTTGATCTGCGACCAGCACATCCCCCGCAGTTCGATCTTCTCCAACGCACAAATGTTGGCGGCCGAGAAAACTCGCCTCCGCGACCACATCGCCGAACAAAAACTTCGCTCGGCAGCATCCGGTGTCTATAAGCAACTGCAAGACGAAGCGAACGTCGTAAACCTGCTAAAGCAACCCGAGCTGCAGAAGCAATTTCCCGGTATCGCCGCCAATATCAACTCCGGAAGAATCACATTCCGTCAATTGGCCGAAAAGTGTCTTGAGCGTTATGGCGTCGAAGTTCTCGAGGGCGAAGTCAACCGTGTCATTCTGAGTCAGGCGCTGCAACAACGCCAGCAGACGATAGAACAAACCGACATCGATCGTGAAGTCTACCGGGCAGCAGACGCGTACGGGTACTGGACAAAAGACGGCACTCCAGATGTTGAACGCTGGCTGCAAAAAGTAACCGAAGCCGACGGCGCCACAGTCGAACTCTACATACGAGATGCTGTCTGGCCGAGTGTGGCACTCAAAAAAATGGTGGAAGCGGCGATCGAGGTGACTCCGGAGGATATGCAACGGTCGATCGAAGCAAATTACGGTGAACGCGTCCGCGTGATGGCTATCGTCGTTAACGACCAACGACTTGCGCAACGCTTGCGTCGACAAGCGCACGAGAACCCCACCGCTGACTATTTTGGTGAATTAGCACGTCAGTTCTCGATCGAACCTGTGTCCAAGGAAAACCACGGTGTCGTCCCTCCGATCCGTAAGAACAGCGGGCAGCCGCTAGTAGAGCGCGAGGCTTTCAGCCTAAAAGAGCAAGGCCCCCTTTCGAGTATCATTGTCGTCGCGGATAAGTTCATCCTACTGCGGTACATTGGCCGAACCGTGCCCCAGGTGCAGGATGTCGACCAAGAAGTGCGGCGTGAACTCGTCAACCACATTCACGAGAAAAAGCTGCGGGCCAAGATGGAACAGGAGTTCGAGCGGCTGCGCAAAGTGGCGCAGATCGACAACTTCCTCGCGGGAACGAGTTCGAACGGCAAACGAGCACGTACCCGCACCGCAGAGAGCCTCGCTCCCAACCAGACGAAGCGACGCTAGGGCACCACGAATCCATCTCGATCGGTTCGTTGCCCAAGCAAGACCAAAAAAAACGAGCCCCGGCGGAAAATCGCCGGAGCCCGTTTGTGGAATCGGTAACTTATTCAGGTGATCTCGGTCCGACCCTGCAAGCAATCCGTTTCGCCTCAGCTTTACGGCATTGGTAAAGTCGGAACGTTCACATCACCCGATTGCGATTCAGGCCTCCACCTTAGCTACGGGGGCGGGTCCGGCTTTCGGTTCACAACCGCACTTGGGCGACAGACTGCCAATCACCCGGTCCAGCAGATTCCGTGCTCGTTTGCCACCCTTGCTCGACTTCTGCTTCGGGGAAGCTTTAGCTTTGGCCGACTTCTGCTTCGGGGAAGCTTTAGCTTTGTCCGACTTCTGCTTCGGGGAAGATTTGGCTTTGCCACCGCATTTGGGCTCGGCAGCCCGCTGAATGTGACTCACCAGGCTTTTGAGAATAACTCGGCGACCCTTCTTGTCAGAACCACCCTTCTGCTTGGGCGAGGCCTTGGCTTTGCCCGACTTCTGCTTGGGCGAAGCCTTGGCTTTACCGCACTTGGGCTCGCTGCTTTTCTGAATATGGCTGACTAGATTCTTAAGGATATTCCGGCCGGCTTTCTTTTCCGACGCTCCCTTCTGCTTGGCGGATTTCTGTACCGCGGCGCCACACTTGGCTTCCGCCGACGACTTCATCCGCAACGACATTCGGTTGAGTAACTCAACTGCGTGTGCGTTCGAAGCACAGACTGCGTAGATCAGACTGGCAGCCACGAACGCGGGCACAATGGCTCGATTTCTCATAGGATCCACTCCTAGCCCCTTTTCGGGAAAACAAACTCTGGAGACACAATCTGCCAGACCGGGTCTCGAGTCGGCCCTTTGGTGCGTTCGGCAACCAAACCGCACTCTTTGGCTGGCTTCTGTACCCGTCATCGTCTCGCTAGAAGACGCAATTTAGTCAGTCAACCTATATTTCGCAGTTTCGGCACGCGACTACGTGGGACGACGACTGTCTATACGAGCAATACAGATCGTACCGGTTCTCCCAGCAGGGGCGCGACAAGCCGCACAGCTAGACCAGGGCGCCACAATCCCTACGATCCAGTCGACCGACGGTGCACCGCTACGCAGCCGCCCTGTGGGTCGACAACGGCGTGGAGCGCCGCGGCTGCACTTCCGGTGGAGAGCAGCTTCCACCTGGCGCCGTGGTCCTGCGAACAGACTGACCACGCGTACGCCTACCGGTGACTGCAGTTGGAAAACCACCCCGGTAACAGGTCGCGTCAGCGAGCTTTCTCATCAAACCGCCACGCGGTCAGCTTGTGGTCCGTCGCCACCAGCAGACACGGCTGGCCACCGCAATGCCCCGATGCCAATGCTGCAACTGGTGAACCGACCGAAAAAAAGTCAAAGAACTTTCCGTCCTGTCCAATGATACGAATCGTCCCGTCCGAGCCCGCTACAAACCAAGCTCCCCGCGTGTTCGGGACGAACTGACCGAACGCCACAAGCTGAGACCGAAAGGGTCCCGAAGACAACTCCAGCGACCATTGTTCCTCGAAGCTGGCAGCCAGTCCGATCGCCTGCGGGGTTCCGTCGGGCACAAAAGCGATCCCCAGATATCCGGCGACGGCGTCTCCCCGGACCGCTGCAAACAGGTGATGTACGTTTTGACCAGGAACCGTAATCGTCCGCTCGGTCCCGCCTACGGCACTCAGTACATACACTCCACCGCGGTCATTCGACACCAGTAGCGCACCGAGGTGTCCGCCCGCACCAGCCCGCGGCGTCAGTGAGAGTACATTCGCCGCAACACGGCTGCTCCACATCCGCTGGCCCTCCAATGAGACTGCGTGAACACCCAGCGGGCCCCAGAATCCAACGTACAGTTCCGGAGTGGCATCGTGGTCGAGGTCGGCAAAGCAGACATCGCTAATGCCATCATGTTCTTGACCCGGGGGCGGGTAACTGGAGACGTGTCGATACTGCTCGTCCAGCAGGAACACCTGTTTTGCAAGCGTTCCTGTGACCGCAAAGAAACGGTGACCATCACGCCCGGAAACCGTTTGTAGCGAGTCGATTCGAGTCGTTTCGGGAACCTGTAGCTTGTGACGCGCGAGAACTTCTCCGGTCTGCCCAAGTTCGACAACGGTTTTTGAACGCTCCAAAACGAGCACTCGCTGGTCAGAACCAGCGGTTGTGATCATCCGTACATGCAGCGGCAAGTCGACGTCGTCGGACTCCCATAACTTCACTAAAGTCAGTCGTTCTGGATCGGCCGGTTCGCGCAAACTGGCGCGGGGAAGCGCCACCAACGTCGCATCTTCCGTGCTGTTCACTGCAATCAGTTGTTCGTATTCACGGCGCAGTCGATTTTGTGTCGCGAGGTTTTCGGCAGCCAAGAGCTCGCCTGATCCCAGACGTTCCATATCGTCCAGGAGCTGCTGCCCCAGCGATTCATCCCTTTCGACAATGATCGTCTGGACAACGGACTCGCGATTCAACACCACTACCGCCGGCGCAACCGACAACAGGAACTCGTCACGCCCCACGGAATTTGTGTCGAGTAACACCGGCATTGTGATGTTCCAATCGGCCAAGACTTGCTGCAGTTGCTCTCGCGAGACGCGTGACGGCTCTGCGAAGACCGCGTAGATCTCCCAATCGGGGTTCTCTCGATAGCGATGGAATACCGTCTCGAGTTGTTCCAGATTGAACTGACTGGCGGGGTGAATATTGAACCACATCAACACCACCTGTTTGTCAATCACTTGCGCTCGGGTCCAATCGGTGCCGTCGAGCGTCTGAAACGTAAAGTCCTCAACACGCTTTCCAAATAAGTCCAATGGGACCGGCTTGGGTGGCGTGACAAACGCCTTCACACGACGCGCTCCGGGAGGCATGTCAAAGGAAAAGCGGTCCTG
>PADE01000298.1 GCA_002702965.1 Planctomycetaceae bacterium | reverse complement strand
CACCTCCTCTGCGAGATCGCTCCACGAATCGACGGAGAACAACCCCGCATCGGGAAGGAGTTTCTGAATCCGATAGGCCGACCACCCAACCACACGCCGGATCCGGTGGCCGATTTCACGTCACCGCGTCGCCACGGACTGGATAGATTCAACGTTCGCTTGGCCGCAAACACCTTTACGACGGTCTGCGGTAGATCCGTATCCTCGACAGCACTACAACACGTCACCAGTCCAGCGCAGAGCGCAACGGCCAAGGCGAATCTCATGCGAAGACCCCGTCTTACAGGCGTGAACAAACAATTTCCCTACCCGGACGATAATACCAGGCCGAGACCGACGGCAGAATAAGCCGATGCGAAGCGGCCTCACGCTGGTCACCCGGTTTACCACAGCGATTGAGAGGAAATGATGTTTGCCCCAATAGCCATTGTTGACTTTGGTATTTCTCTTTTTGCTGCGAGCTATTTTGTGCAAGAAGAGGAAGAATAAATTCTAGAAATAGATCTAGAAATAGAAAACGGGTAGGAGCATTTCAAGAATGCTGGTGCCGTTGCGATGTGGATCCTAACGGCAATTGCTGGGTCCCGAGTTTACTAGTGTTCATGACATTGATTCAGACCATAAAAAGCGGAAATAGCTCGCGGTTGTTTGCCCACCGCGATCCTCTCCCAAGGGACTGCCGGAACCCATGATCGCGTTTACGCGAACAACTCTCGAACTTCTGAAAACTCGAGGAACCCGTTCGGCGAAATGTTCTCGATGTAGTCGAAAGGCCTGCCGGATGGGGTTTCGGTGACCCGCTTGCTCCAATCGATTCCCATCGTGGAATAGATGGTGGCAAAGATGTCCTCGGGGTAGATCGACCGGTTCTGGTGCCATCCCGGGTCGATGACCTTGGCAGCTTCCGCGTCGGTCGCACCAATCACTTGTCCGCCTTTGACACCGGCGCCGGCAAACACCCCTACCGAGGCGAATCGATAGTGGTCGCGTCCTTTGTTCAATGTCAGGGCACCGGGGGTTCGCCCAAATTCCCCCATGCAGGCCAGAAACGTGCGGTCGATTAAGCGGCGTCCCCGGCCGTCTTGGTGCGTTTCCAGATCGTCCAGCAACGCTGAGAGGGCGGCGTCGAGGTCGCGACATAGAGTGTATTGATTGTTACCCGCAGACTTGTCGAAGGCGTCACCGTGCAGGTCCCAGCCGTCGTGCGAGATCAGGATAAATCGTGTACCGGCATCGGCCTTGATCACATTCCTGGCGAGCAGACAAGCGTCGCCGACGCCGCACTTACCGTATCGCTTCCGCTCTTGGTCGTCGAGCTGAAACACGGGAGCCGCCGCGGTGTTTCGCAAAAGTGGGTCGGCCAACCGATACTGCCGTTCGATTTCCGCGAACAGGCCCTGCTGATGGTGTTCGTCGCGTTCGCGATCCTTGTTGATCTTATTCAGAAAGCTGCGCCGCCGAGCAAAGGCCTCACGCTCGTTTTCCGGCACAACAAACGGCAGCTTGCCGGTGGTGGCGATTGCCATAGGTGCCGCTTGTCCCGACAAACAACCCGAACCAACAAGGTCCGCACTGGGAAGGTCGAGCGACAAATAGGGCGGTAGATAGTCGCTCTCCTTCCGGCGCTTTGCGGTTTCAAACGCCACGATGGATCCCACGGAAGGAATCTCTCGAACGCGTGCCGGACTGAACAGTCGACTGGCTTGAATGTAATAGACACCGCGGCCGTGCTCGGCCTCCCAGGCTTCCATCGAGCGGATGATAGCGTACTTTTCTCGGCGCGCGGCGAGCTTAGGTAACAATCCCATCGGCATGCGGAACCCGGGTGTTACCGTTTCCGGTGCCAGGTCTTCAGGCGTCCATGGCCCCTCTTTGAAATCGAACGTCTCGAGCTGACTCGGTCCACCTTTCAACATGAGAAAGATGCACACATCCGCGCCGCCCCGGGGTTGCACGCTCGAGTCGGCACGTACGTGATTGGACACGAGTGTCGGGGCGAGACAGTAGCTGCCAACGGTGACCGCGCCAACGCGGAATACGTCTCGGCGCGACAATCGGGGCACGAATGGGTTCATGATGTTTCCGCCTAATAGTTCACGAGGAATTCAGGCTTGTTGATGAGCGCCCACTGCAGATCTTCGACTCCTGGCGTTCCATGCATCTTGATATGCGCGACGGCCTTTGCCATTTCATCGGCGTCTGGAAAACGTACCAACGTTGCCAAGAATATCTTCTCAACCGTTTGCTCGATCGGATGCGGCGGACGCTCCCGAGTCAGACGGTGAACGAGGCTACCTGCGGTCTTTGCGGAGATTTTCGTCTTGACCAGTTCACCGTTCATCAGCAGCGCCGCCTGGACCGCGGTGACCCGGAGATCGGCGAGCTTGGTTGCGCGATTGCTTTGTCCGAAGGCATCGAGCAACGCTTTGACCGGAGGTGCGTTTGGCGGCACCACCTGCTCCAGCGCAAATTGCATTCCGTGTCCAAACACATTAGTCGATTTCGCCAGGGCGTCGTAGATCTCCTCGGCAGCGAGTCGCCTCGTGATTTTGCGCGCATAGTAGCGATCCCACTCGGGTTTGTATTCACCGGCGACCTGCGATGACATTTGATACGCGCGCGACCGTACGATGGTCCTCATCAGCAGCCGCAAATCGTAGCGCGTGTCGCGAAACCACTGCGCCAGTTCTTGCAACAATTCGGGGTGCGATGGTTGGATCGTCCACGGTTCGGGTGGGGGATTGGCGGGGTCCTGGCGGTCCAAATCCCAGTCGAAGATTGGTTCGACGATGCCAGTGACCATGAACTTCGACCAAATCAGATTCACCGTGGTCTTGGCAAACTGATCATGCTCGATGACCATTTGCGCGTACGCGTGGCGCGGATTCACGCCGTCCTGCGGACGGGCTTTGGTGAGATAGAACTCAGGATAGACGTTTGCCTGCGGGTCGCGCGCAACCCGCAGCACGCTCGGTGCATCCAGTCGATAGCCCAACCCGCCGAATCTGGTCAGCGGGTTGCGGGACTGATACTTGTCGATCTTCCCTTGCCAGATATTCTCGGGGCGCAATGGGGGTCCATCGAGCAGTGTGAACTCTTGGCCGGAGAGCGAAGCGCGGAAGATGCGCAGGTTTTCAAAAAACGCAGCCTGGCGCCAGAATTCAACTCGTGTGCGTTTCGACAGGTACAGGTTCAGATCGTCGACGTGCCCCTGCCCGTCGTGACACGATACGCATTCTAAGTTGACGCCCAGGAACAACCGTGTGGTGTGCAGCGCAATCTCATCGCACATGTCTTCATGCATCACGTCTGCGCAACGCAGACCATCGACCTCGTGCCGTGTGAGAAATCCGGCAACTCCTGACGATTGGCCGGTGATTGCGGTGGCGGTGAGCATGTCCCGTACGACATAGTCGTACGGGATGTTGAAACGCAGGAACGTGTAAATGTAGTCGCGAAACTGTCGAGCGTTTCCCTGTTGGCCGTTACGAAACAGGTCCCCGAACGTGTACGTCCATTTATCCAGAAACGGCTTTTCTACCAACCACGGTCCTTTGTAGTCGACGTGCCCCGGTTTCTCGAGAAAATCAAAACCGAGTAGCTTGTCGATCAATCGATTTCTCTTGTCATCCGCCGTGTCGGACAGAAACGCGCGAGTCTGTTGAGGATCGGGAAGTCGTCCCCAAAGATCGAGATAAACGCGCCGCAAGAATTGGGCGTCGCTGCACGGTTCGGCGGGCGGAATTCCCGCGGCGGCGAGCTTTGCGAAGACGTGGCGATCGATCATCGCTTCGCGCCCGTCGGTGTTCGACGGGTGTGACGGGGCCACACCGAACGTAGCCGCCGGGGTGTCAGGCGGCCGGGGACCCTCAGCACGTGCGCTAAGCGCGAGGGCCATCAAGATCAGGGGGGCCGCGACTGTCTGCAGAGCAAATTGTTTCACATTCACACCATCTCTGGAAGTGCCGATCGAGTGGGAACCACGTGGGTGTTCACCCGGGAGCGTATTGTAACTGGAAACAGGGTGCTGGGTTGTCAAAGTCGTATCGCAAAAAGACATAGGTTCTTAAGGGTTTCACACCTCGACCGCCCGCGGAAACCGGTGGCGTGCCACTGGTCGACGGTACCGCTTTTTGGTGCATGGCCGAGGCCCCGTTCTGTGGTCCTGAAAATCGGGTGCGGTCGCGTTAACGACTACCCGATCAATCCGGGGATTGGCTGCCACCCGGTCATGGTGCCCGTGATATTGGCTGGTAGCCCCTGCGCGATCCGCAACTCACCGACGTCGAGCAGCGTGTGCATGATCGTGGCGACGAGATTTCTGATGTCGTACGGTTGGGTCGAGGGTTCACCGGCATCCGCTGTGGACTGACCGATGACCTGTCCGGCGTTCAAGCCACCACCGTACAGCAACAGGGGTGCGATATTGCCCCAATGGTCGCGACCACCTCGGTCGTTCAACTTTGGGGTCCGGCCCATTTCACCACAGCACACCAGCAAGATCTTGTCGCTCAACCCTCTCGCTTCGAGGTCCTCAATAAAGGTGGACACGGCGTGATCAAAGGGCGGTGCCATGTACCCCATTCCCTCGACCATGCTGCAGTTGTACTCGTCAGCGTGCATGTCCCAGACAAATTTGGTGGTGACGGTGACAAACCCACAACCGCGTTCACACAAGCGACGCGCCAGCAAGAGCAGCTTGCCGAGCGTCTTGGCATTATCGGAAAAATTGAGGTGGTTCTTACGGTTGTGCCGAATCGTTTCGGGCCGCACCAGCGGCGCCGTATCGTAGCGTTCGACGGTCTTGCGATCTTCTCGGGTCAGGTCGAACGCCTGTCCAACTCCTTTGATGATTGTGTTGAACGCCGTGGCACGTGTGGTGTCGATGGCGCCCGGCGGTGTTCGGTCTGCTACCGTCTTCAAGCGATCGAGTTGTCGCAACAGCGATCGACGGTCGCTGAGTCGGTTCATCGGGATATGCAACTTCATATCCTGCTGAAGTTGCGCACCGGAACCCGGCACGAACGGTTTGTATCCGGCGCCGAGCAAACCGGTGTAGCTGTACATCTCAAAATTATTGTTGAAACAGCCCGCGGCATTGGACTGCGTACTGGAATCGATGACTTGAGGAAACAGCAAGGTGTTCGTAGGCATTCCCGTTTGGGGGTGGCTGGTTCCGGCGACGCGGGAATAGAGCGAACCCAAATTCGCTCCAAAGGTATGACGGTGTACAATCGGCTTAACATCGTGTTGACCATCGCCGGTGACAAACGACCGCACGACGTTGATTTTGTTAGCGAGCGCGGCGATCTTCGGAAACGTGCCACCGAACGTGACCCCTGGAATGGCCGTTTGCAATTCGCCGGTGGCGCTGCGAATTCCCGCGGGCGCCGTCATTTTTGGGTCGAAGGTCTCGGTTTGACTGGGCCCGCCATGCATGAATAAAAAGATCACCGACTTGTCTTTGACAAGTTGGCGCAAGTTCGCCGACTCGGACTGCGCGCCGAGCAGTTGGGGCAGCGCTAACCCGCCCAGTCCCAAGCTCCCGATACGCAAGAAGTCGCGCCGGGCAACGCGCCGGGTGGTGTCGCTGAGGGTCAACATACAAAACGGCTCCGGAAGGCGTTTCTCTCACTTGTTCTCAATTGTCACGTTCCAGCGAGCTCGTGGCTACGGTAAATACGGGAGTTTTTGGGATCGAAACGGCGACGAGCTGGCCCGGGATGAAGGGCACTGCCCCGACAGGCGAGTCACCCTCGCGATGGGTGCCAGCCGGCCCAATCTGTGAACGCTCACGTGATCACCGAAACCTGTCGGTTAGGGTTTCGCACCAATCTGCACTTCCATGAGTCCGATGGCGCTGGCGGCGTACTGCCGCCCCGGGCGCGCTTTATTTCCCTCGGCTCCGTACCAGATACGTACCCGGTCGTCCAGGATGATCATTTTTGTCGGATGGACCGCGTGGTTGTTTCCTTTCTTTCCGTCTGCGGAACCAAAATTGCCAGGCGGGGCTGGACCGAGCAATGGCTTGTTTTCCAGCGCCGGCTGGAAGTGGACCCCGTCCGCGCTCGTCGCCGCGTAGAGAGTCCAATGGGTACCCCCGTTCGGTGTCATGCGAATCGTGTTGTAGAGCATGAGGTACCGTGTGCCGTCGAAGTGAACCGAAGGCCCGAGTTGCTTTGGGCCCATCAGTCCGGAGAGCGATCGGCCGTCGTTTTCCTTACGCCATTGGATCCCGTCGTGACTGGCGGCCAAGCCCAATGTGTGGGTGCCGTTGTAGGCCCCGTACCACATCAGAAACCGGTCGCCCTGTCGAATCACATGGCAGCCCGTCGCCTGGATCGAGTCGATGGAGCCCTTCGCTCCTATCGACAGTACGGGGTTGCCATTGTTCGCGCGTTGCCAGTGGATACCGTCACGGCTTGTTGCCAGTCCGACTTGTTCCACCCGTACATGCGCCGGCTCGACGTCGACGTCCTTTCCGGTGCGGCCGTCGATCCCGCCGTACCACATCAGGTACTGCTCGCCCACGCGGAGTACAAACGGGTGCGATAAGCCGGCATCATCGAACTTCCCCTGGGCACCGTAATCGAGAACGGGGCGGCCCTGGTTGGCAATGTTCCAGTGGATACCGTCGTCGCTGGTGGCCATTCCGATGCGTTCGGCGAAACCGTAGGGAATGCCCGGGTCGTCGGTCCTACTCATTCCCACGAACCACATCCGCCAGGTCTTGCCGTCGAAGTCAACCGTCGGTGAGCCGACCGTATGGTCGCACCAGGTCGACGCGTCATCCGGGTAGAACGACGCACGGCCGGTTTCCGGCCCGGCGACCCGTTTGAACGGCGCCGCCAAGATCTCTTCGACCTGCGCGGTGGGCGGATCCGCCCACACCTGCCGATGGCCGATCGGCAGGCTCGCAACGATGACCAAGACGCTGATCGCTGCGCGGGCGATCCGGCGGCCGACGATTGTTCTGTCCATTGCGTTCACTTCTTTGTGGGGGGAGGGGTCGTTTCGATGTGCCACACGACGCTCTGGATACTCGTCGTCTTCTCGGTCGTCTCTCCGGTGACGAAGACCGTCAGGAAACGATTTTTCGACAGCTCGACCGTGGGACAAGTAAACGAGTGGGCTTTCCGAAAAGGGACCAACGTAAACGGTTTCGCGCGATTGAGATGGGGAGTACCGCCGGGCCCGTCGTCGACCCACGTGCGCCCGCCATTGAGACTGATTTGGGCCTCGACGGCGGCACCGCTGTGTCCCCGTGCGCGACGCTCCTCGATCGTTTTGCAGCCGTGGTTGCGGGTCACGACGATCACGTTGTTGTCCGTCCAGAGAATCGAGCCACGATGCCCATAGCACTCGGTCATCCCCCCGGGAAGCGCGCGAAACGTGCGGCCGCCGTCGGTCGAGTCCAGTAACAACCCATTCTTATACGGCCACCCGAAGCTGCAGCCGGTCTCGGACCGATCCTCGCCGGGTAGCATTCTCCTCTGGATACGCGTGAAGGCGAGCAGATGGTCGGCGTTCGACGGGTCAATCGCAAAATCGGTTTCCGTAGCGTGCTGGTGAACGATCGTTGGATCGCCCCACGTTTTACCGCCGTCCGCAGTGCGCACCATGACGTCGCGCATTCCCGGGCGGCTTTGATCTCGGTTATTGAAGTCGCCCCAATCTTTGTAGCGCATGCTGACCGAGAACATCAGCGTGCCATCGGGGCGTTCGATAAAGTTCGTGTACGCGCCGTGCGGTGTGACGGCGGTGTACGGATCGTCCGCACCACCCGCCGCGAGCGGCCCGCAATCGAGTTCCTGTCTCTGCCATGTCCGACCCCCGTCGGCCGATTGGATGATCAGGATGACGCTCGATTCGGTCTTGTCTCTACGGTCGACGAGCCACAATCGCCCGTCGCGCGAGATCCCGAACCCGTTGGGATCGAACGCCCACGTGATCCGTGTCCAGCTCTTCCCGTTGTCGGTGCTCTTGAATAATCCGGACCGGCAACCGTTGACATAGATCGCACCGTCGGGATGTCTCCTGACTTGTGGCATCGTGTGTCCGATTTCCGATCCGGGTGCGTAGATCGTCACCTGGCCATCGATCGTGACTTGCTTCAGTCCTAGTTCGTCGGCCCGCGTGACAGCGACGCAAAGACAACTCGCAATCGTCATCGTGAGGCGCAGCAGAAAATCTCGCATGGTGGCTCCCCGTTTGTGGAACAACGCGTCGTGAACACGGACGGTGCACGCGTTCTCAAGCACGGCGCGCGACGAATTGGCGCGCGATGCAGTACTGACCGGTTGTGATTCGATTCGATCAAGGTTGGTGTTGGCCTTTAGGGAAGGCGCCAGCCTACCACATCGAAGGACCTCCGGTTGTCGGCTTTGCGAAACGAATGACAGGTCACGAGGGGGCGACATCGAATATCCCCGTGGGCCTGGGAGACCGCCGGTGCGCACGATCGCTTTTGGCACCACGACAGCGACCGTGTTGTGGACGATGACGACTACCTTCGGTGCGCACCGCTACGCCTGGCGCACTCGCAACCGCGCACAGCGAACCTGCGTCAGGCTCATCTCGGTACACCAGTAAGTCGCCAGCAGGTCACCGTCGGTCAGTCGAATGATCCTCGGCGCGCCGAAGGCGATCGTGTCGTGCGAGCGGGGGTAGGTATCGGGGGCTTCTACACCCAGCTTGTCGCGCCCGGACGCATCCCACACGCAGATCTGATTTTCGAGGTCCCAGGTCCTGCCATCGTCGTCCGAGCAAACGGCGAAAAAACCTGGCTGCGACCCCTCGCGGCGGGAGTAGAAATCGAGCATACGGCTGTTTCCGAGGTCGACAGCGCAATTGGTTTGCCCGGGTAGATTCGTCGGCTCGGGGTTGGACCAGCGGGTCGCGTCAGTCGAACCAACGCAGCGATGTAGCGGTTGGTTGGCGATGTCGCTTTCCATCAGGGCAGTCCAGAACAGGGTGAACAGGCGATTGTCCTGCCTGCGGAATACCTGGCCGTGCCAAAATCCCTTGTTGTCCGAGTTTGTGTCGGCGATGACGACCGGGCTCGACCATGTCCCGCCGTGGTCTGCCGAGAAAAGGCCGAGTACCTGTGGCCGGTAGGGGCGGTGGGAGTCGAACGCGTGCCACCGGTCGCAGGGCAAAAACCACCGTCCATCCGCCAACTCAATCACAGCGGAACTGGGAGTGACGATGAGATCGTCGGGGACCGTCATCGGGACCGGGCGGGACCAGCTGCGGCCGCGGTCGGCCGAACGCAACTGTACGAGTTCCAGTGCGCAGATTCCGCTCGTCTGGTCATTGAAGATCGGTCGGTCTGGGTCACTGCGATCGACGCGAAAGCCAGTGACCACCAGCGTTCCGTCACTCAGACAGGCGAGCATCGGATCGTGATAGGAATACGGCCCGTCATCGGCTGAACCGTCATCCATGCGAGTCTGCTCCGGCCAACTCGCACCGCCGTCGGTCGAGCGGGCTGCGTAGAACGCCAGGTCGGTCGCATACATGGCTCCGCCCCGGTTATAGGTACAGAGCACCTCGCGGTCCGAGAGTTGCACCAGGTGACTGAAAAAGGCACTGATCGAACCGTAGCCGGGATTCGGATTGCGGTAGATGGGACCTTCGTTGACGATCTCGATCTGTGGCATGAGGCGCTTTCGCTGCAGGGCGCGGGATCGTTGTATGACTCGCTGAGTGGTCCTGTATTGTTGAGGTTTGACGAGCGCCCGTACAACCGGAGAGAATCGCTCGCGGCGCGCGGGTGGATCTGCGACGAATCGCGTGGGACGCGACTGGCCGGAGTGCGAATTGCACGACAATGCGGCTTTTCTTCCCGCTAAGTTGTTTCATACTATGCAGCTGCGGTCGCTGGTCGGGTTGGCGTTGGGAAACGCCGCACCATCGTCGCGCGTCCGAGCCTGAACGAGGATCCAGATGCAGTTTTCTACGCAGCGTTGGGCCGTGATCCATGTCGTGGTCATGCTCTGGAGTGTCGGTTCGACGGTGCGAACCGGTCGGTCGATGGCTGCTGATCCACCGACGGTCCATTTCATTGAGGCGGAGCACACGAGTCTGGCGGGAGCATCGCAAGCTGGCGGGTCGGCCGTCTGGTGTTACGGCGGTTCGGCGACCTGGGATGTGATTGTCGATCGAGCGGACTTCAAGCTATTGCTGCGCGTTCGCGCCGGGTATGCCGCTGACCACCAGTCGGGAGTTCGGGATCAGACCGCCTACCGCGCGACCATCGATGGCCGTAAGGTGGTCCTCCGNCTGGTGCCCGGTACGCTGGTTTATCATTCNGACGAATCGAACTGGGCATGGATCTGTGGCGATGTGGGGAGACTCGACCGCGGCCCGCACACCCTGGTTTTCGAAGCCGACTGGACGTTTGGAAGATGGGACGCGTTTGTGCTCAGCGCCGACGCGGGCTACCGACCACCGCCCAAGCCGCCACTGGGTAAGGAAACGCCACGCGATCTGTCGCTGTTGGAGGAAGATCAACTGAAGTGGTTTCAGGGTTTCACACTCTGGGCTGCGCCCGTGGAGAATAACTGTGCGCCCGGTGCAACNCCGGATCGAGCGCGTTCGGTTGATGCGGTCTCGCTCACCGCCTGCCGCAACCAACACGCGGCCGCCGTGGTGAACATAACGAACTGGCTGGACCGGCCGCTGTTGTTCCGCGTCAGCCGGGCTGAGGTCGATGGCGAAGCGTCGGAGTCCAAGCGCCTACCTCGNGACGCCGTGNTNCTGCGGCATGCGGTTCCGCTCCCGGCGCCGCGGAAGGACCCGCTGGCCGATGCGCTCCCGAAACTGGATCAGGCGGGCTTGATGCTCCTGCCGGCGCGGGAAACCCGACAACTGTGGGTCGGCGTACACACCCATGCGCTGTCGCCTGGTCACTACCTGGCCCGACTGCGAATCCAACCGTTGAACGCTCCGGGAAGNTGTACAGCGCAGGACGTNGCGGTCCGCGTCCGCGTTGCCGATCTGCAGTTGCCGACCCGGCACCCGCTCGACATATTCCTGTGCGAATACGATATCAATCGTCCCGGGATGGAAGCCGACCTGTCGGGCCATTACGTCAACCAATACCACAATTGCCAAATCCCCCACCCGGCCACAACCGATCCGGATTTTCGCGGTCTCGACACGTATGTGAAGCGCGAGCTGAACTATCACGGTGCGCGATCGGTGTTTTTTGAACACTGGCACTTTCGCACCGATAACGGCTGGAAAGAAGCGGCCAACCGTCGCGGATGGGTTGCGGGCATTCGTCGCTGGGCCCAGCATGTCCACCAGGACCTCGGGTTGAGTTACGACAACTTTACGCTCCACATTTACGATGAGGTTTCAGGCGGTGGGATCGACACGTTTGTGCGCGCCCGCGAGATGGTCCGTGAAGCGGACCCGAGGGTGCGCGTCACCATGACNCTGACGCCGGCGATCACCTTGGGAGATGTCCAGCGGCTGCGATCGGCAGTGGATGTCTGGTGTCCGCACATGGAGTTGTACGAGAACAGTCCAGACGTGATCGCTGCTGTACGCGACACGGGGAAACCAATCGTCCCCTACTATTGTGCGGAGAACAAACGGTACTGGCCGGCGCAGATGTACCGACGGTGGCCCTGGCGGTTATACCAGCAGCGCGTCGAGGGGTTGTTCCTGTGGACCTGGCTTAGCCGCGACGCCTGGCAGGGCCGGTCCTGGGACGGTGGAATGGTGTTTGCGGGAAATGGAGATATTGTCCCTTCGCGCCGCTGGGAGCTACTGCGGATGGGGCTGGCGGATTGGTTGTTGCTCGACCTGGCGTCGAAATCCGGACACCGTGAAGTTGTCGATCAACTCGTTCGCGATGTATTGGCCGAGCCGGAGAATGCCGGATTGCTTAGACAGGCCAGGCAGAAGTTGCTCGACCTTTTGACGTCGCAGTGAATCGGGACCGGCGACGCCTCGCAGCCATCAGAGGAGGAGCCGGTTATCCGGCACTCGCTGCGCGCTGCTCGGCAACGACCTCCTGCATGCCGTCCCACTCATGCCACATGTTGCACATCGCGTGCTTGGAGCGCTCCCAGGGGTTGTTTCCCTCCTCGTACTCGAGCCACTCCCCTCTTTGGCCACGGTCGGGGTGGTCCGAAATACCGTTGACGAGCTTATCCGGCTGGCGCTTTTTGTTGCGGATGCGGAAGATGACGCTCTTGCGGGACTCCGTGCCGCGCTCGTTCCTCGTCCCGCAGTGTGGCATCTGGTAGACGGTAATGCACGCGTCCCCCGGGTCCATCAGAATCTGCGTCGGCCGCGGCCAGCGCTCGCCGTCCGGGGTACACTCCGAGCTCTCGTCCAGGAACTGGTTGCGGACGGCACCCGGCAGGTAGACCAACCCGCAGCGGTTGGGGCAGGAGTGGTTGAGACGAGGCCAGCCCGGTCCTTCGGGTCCCAGACAACCGTTGGTATCTCGCTGCATACAGAAGAACTCCTCAACGGCGTGGTGCGCACCGCGCAGCAGCGCTGTCTGCCCACGTCCCTCGACCGTCTGGTCGTTGAGGCAGACGAACACGAAGGCGGTGAAGCTCCCCAGGCCGAGCGTCATTCCGGGGTCCTCGAACAGCGGCACCATGTTGTGGCCCATCACATCGGCGCTCCGCCCCAAATCGCCCCGTGGTCCCGAGGTGATGTACCGTTCGTAAATTTCTTCGGGGGTGCCCGCCTGTGGCTCCTGTGGGACCGCGATCGTCAGGTTGCCATCGATGTGGCATTCGGCGCCGTAGTACGGCATGTCGCGTTCACGGTACCCGAGGTTGTTGAAGTGATCTCCGGGTTTGCTGATTGTTCTGATGCCGACCTGACCGGCGATCGGCGGGTCGAACGTCCCCATCGCCTCGGTCAGAATCGGTGTGATCGATGAGGCGTTGACCAGATCGGTCATCTCCACCGCCTTGCTGAGGATCTCACCTTCCTCGGCAGCGGCGATCCGCTGGCGCGCCGCCTCCACGAGTTGCTGTGACACGGCGTTTCGCAGTATCACGTAGCCGTCGCGGAACAACGTGCGCTTCTGTTCACGGCACAGTGACGTGGCCATACTGCCTTCCATCGAGGGTGATTGCAGGATGCCTACCATCGTCAGAGAGGCTGGCTGAGCAGGTTCGAGAACTTTATCGAGGAAACAGGGTACCTGCAACTACGACGCATTGCCAACTACGGCGCGTTGCGCGTCGGGAACCGAGCGGTCGCTTGAAAAACGTGGTGTCCAGGCGGGTATCGGATTGATGCCGGCCGCGCGTTAGTTTATGCCAACAACTGAACGGCGAACGGACATTACCACCTGGCGGGGCCACCTGCGCGGGCGCGCCGGAAAGTGAGGCAGATCGAGCCCCGTTTTTCCCCGGTTCGCGAATCGCCGATAAAACGGGTTACCACGACTCGAGAG
>PADE01000297.1 GCA_002702965.1 Planctomycetaceae bacterium | reverse complement strand
CTGCGGCCGTTCGGTATTGAAGAGGACTACCTCTTCTTCGGACGAGAGCAACAGACGTCGGAACTGGTGACGCTGCTGCGCGAACAGCGGTTTATCGCGGTCACCGGGACGTCGGGCAGCGGGAAGTCATCGCTGGTGCGGGCCGGGCTGTTGCCCGAACTGCAGGGCGGCATGATGAAGGAGGTGGGTTCGGACTGGGAGATGATCGTGTTGCGGCCCGGCGGTGCGCCGCTGCGTCACCTGGCGGAGTCGATCGCCGAAGCGGACATGTGTGACCCCGAGGATCCGGAAGTGATCGGGGACCTGGTGGCGACGCTCAGCCACAGCGGCATGGGCCTGGTGGAGGCGATTCGCCAGTCGCACATGGAACCCGATACGAACATCCTGGTGCTGGTGGATCAGTTTGAGGAGATTTTTCGGTTCCGCCGCACAGGAGCTGACAACGAGGAGCAGGCCTCGAGTTTCGTGAACCTGCTGCTGGAAGCGGGTGCCCAGCAGGAAATCTCGATCTATGTGATCATCACGATGCGGTCGGACTACCTGGGGGACTGCACCGAATTCCGCGGCTTGACCGAAGCGGTCAACGAAGGGGAATACTTGATTCCTCGGCTGACCCGTGACCAGATCCGCTCCTGTATCGAGGGCCCGATCCAGGTCGGTGGTGGCCAGATCGCGTTTCCACTGACCCAGGAGCTGCTCAACAGTGTGGGCAACGATCAGGATCAGTTGCCGGTGCTGCAGCATGCCCTGATGCGGACGTTTGACCGCTGGGTGGAGGATCACGGCGAAGAGGAGCCACTGGAGCTGCGGCATTACCGCGACGTCGGCGGGATGGAAGAGGCGTTGCTGCGGCACGCTGACGAGGTCTACCACGGTCTGGACGAAGCGACGCGTGAAGTGGCCCAGGGTGTATTCCAGGCGCTGACGGAGCGAGGCGTCGATAACCGGGGTATCCGCCGTCCGACGCGTCTGGATCAATTGACGAAGATTGTCGGTGCGGATCTGGACCAGGTGAAAGAGGTGGTGGAAGCCTACCGCAATCCTGGTGTGACGTTCCTGATGCCGCCGAGCGAAGTGCCACTAGAACCAGATACGATCGTCGACATCTCTCACGAGAGTTTGATGCGTGTCTGGTCCCGGCTGGAAGACTGGGTCGATGAAGAGGCACAGTCTGCCCGGATTTATCGTCGGCTGGCGGAGACGGCGGGCCTGTACGGCTTGCAGCGGGCGGGCCTGTACCACGATCCGGACCTGCAGATCGCGCTCAGCTGGCGTGAGGCGGCCGGTCCGACGGCGGCCTGGGCGGAGCGTTACGCGGCCGGTTTCCAGACAGCGATGTCGTTCCTGGACGAGAGCGATATGGCAGGTCGGGCTGCCGAGCGGGAACGGGAAGCAGCGCGGCAGCGTGAGCTGGAACAGGCTCAGGCGCTGGCGGCGGCCGAGACGCAGCGGGCGACGCTGCAGCAGCGGGCCGCCCGGCGGATGCGTTACCTGTCGGGGGGTGTGGCGGTAATCGCAGTGGCTGCCCTGGTGGCTTTCGTGTTTGCCCTCAGCGCCCAGCAGGAGGCCTCACGGCAGGAAGCAAACGCCAAACAGAACGCGCAGAAGGCCCGTAATTCACAGCATGTGGCCCAGCAGAACGAGTCCAAGGCCCGCAGCGCCGCACTGGAAACCCAGAAGCAGGCGACCGCCGCTCGAGCGGCGGAGAAGCAGGCCCAGGAGAACGCGGTGGCCGCCGAGCAGAGCGCCGCTGAGGCGGTCCGCCAGCAGGAACTGGCGCAGGCGGCGCAAGGGGAGGCCGAGGCGTCTCAGAAAGTGGCCGAGACGGCTCGCGATTCACTCAATGAGACGCTCACCAGGTCGTACTTCTTGACCGCCAAGCAGTTTCTTGACACCGGTGACCTGGACAACGGGCTGGCCTACCTGGCGCGGACGATCAGAACAGACCCGACCTACTGGCCCGCGGCGAACCAGATCACGTCTGTCCTGGCGGATTCCAATCACTACCTGGGGACTCCTTTCCAGATTGAGATGGAGAACCCTGTCGATAAGGCCGCGCTGGACCCGGCGACCAGATCCTACTACTGGACGTTGACAAAGGGGCGGCAGGCGGCGCTCTGGGATGTCAAGAACCAAAAGAAGATCGCTGCGATCGCCGACGGCGCGCGCGTCAATAATTTGAAGTTTTCGCGAGACGGCTCATTGCTGTTTGTCCAACTGCTGGACCAGGGCGGCAGCATCCAGGGGTATCGCACCAGTGACGGCAAGTTGGCCACCGGGATGGTCAAGTTCGAGAATCGGGCCAACAGCGACTACTCCCTGGCGGAACCACGCGATGGAGTCCGCCGCATTGTGGCGTACAGTCCTGGCGTGGGCGCCTTCCGAATCTGGGATGCGGATAAGGGCGAGACTATTGGCCAGCCGCTGAAGCTGGATCCCCCGTTGGGCCTTTACCATTTTGGAATCTCAGCCAATGAAAAATATGTCGTGTGCACGTATCGCGACGGGACCGTCGGCATGTGGTCCAGCGAGACGGCGAAGCTGGCCTTTCAGGGAAAGCTGCCAGGCGGTCCCTCTTATTTCGCCAGGACCCGGGGGTCCTTCATCGCGGTGGCCTCGGACTCCGGCACGCGATTCGGCTGGGTGGATACGAACCGTGACCCGCTGGAATTGAGTTCATTTGAGGTCGACTACTCCGCCACCGATTTTGGATTCCACTCGCACTCTCCTCAAATGTACGCGACCGGAGTCAAAGACCAAGACGTGTATACCACAGTTGTCGACCTGTCGACCGGCCTAGCCACCTGTAAATTCACACTCCAAGGGTATGCCGAGAACGGTCGCGTGCCGTTTATTGGTCGCCCGCGGATCAATAGGAGAATCTCAGGGGTTGGTTCAGCAGAACCGTGGATGGCTACTTACCTCATCTGGTCGCGTGTTGATTGTCGGGATCTGTGGACTGGGAAGTCGATTTCGACTTTGGACTTCAGTGGCAACCTGATCGAGGAGTCCTTTGTCACTCAAGACGGATTGCGGTTGATCACACAGCACGCGGACCTGTCCGTTCAGATTTGGGATCTGATGACCGGAGAGGCGATGATCTCGCCGATCCGTCATTCACTCGATCCCACCATGGGTTTGACCAGCGACGGCGAACGCCTGTTGATCAGCACCGCTGACGATAGCAAGATCCACGTGTGGAGCACAAGAACGGGCCAGCGGCTCCAGGAAGGCCGCCGTTTTTCCAGGGGAACGATGGACTCGTTCGACTCGTTGGCCGACCGGTCCATGATGTTGACACGTTTCAAGTCAGTGCTTGGCAACGGCAGGGGCGGCCAGCTGAAAATCGGTGAGTCGCGGGCTTGGAAAATGGCCAGTGGGCGACGACTCTATCCCACAGTGGAATTGCCTGGATTCGGACGAAATATCACCTTCAGTCCGGATGACAAGTGGATTGTGCCTCAGTTCGTGTACGGTCCCGACCCGGCCTCCCAGATCCTGGACGTGGAGACGCTCACGGAAGTGCGCGCATTCCGTTCCCCCGCCAATGCGATCGGCAGCCAGTTCTCACCCGATGGAAAGAGGCTGGCGGTAGCCTGCCGCGACGGACAAATCCGCATCTGGGATGTCGCCAGCGGCGAACTCCGGGTGACCATGATGGCGGGTGAACGGTTGCAATGGATTGAATTTGGCATGCAGGGGAAGCTGATGGCGGCGCGGACGTTTGCCGGGAAGATCATTGTGTTCGATGTGAAGTCGGGTTATGCGCTTCACAAGCTTGACGACCTGGGTGCGATTCAGTCGGATGTGAATGAGTCCAGCCCTTGGTTGGCAGTCGGCAACAGGGCCGGTGACTCGTTTCTCGTCAATATGGAGTCCGGGGAGCTGACGAAGCTGTCGCCGGGTTCCGACGCCCCCGTCCAACAGATCCAGTTAAACGAGGACGGAACNCGGGTCCTGTCNGTCGTGTTCACAGGTCAGCCGCGAGTCTGGGACACGAATACGCGTGAGCTGNTGTTTGAGACTCCTGAAGCTGGTTTCTATTCCTCCGGGGTCTTTCATCCCAATGGNCGCGTTGTGGCCCTCACCGCGAGCCCGCATAACGATCTCAAATGGGGCAAAGTGGAACTCTGGGACATCGACAAGGAGACGCAATTATCCGAACCCCTGATATCTGGAGGGCAGACCACACAGGGGAGGATGAACTTCAGTCACAACGGCCGGATGCTGGCGGTGGGCAATGCGCGCGGTGACCTGTCGGTCTGGGAGTATCCGACAGGCACGAAGCTNCTNAAGATCTCCNTGGGGGGAGCAGAAAGGTTTNGAGTGAATTCCGTGGAATTCAGCCACGACGACACACGGCTGGCCGTTTATGGTTTCCATNCTGNCACTTNGACTGGCAGGCTGACNATGATCGATCTTCCGCCGGCCGGAAATGATGCTCCGGAGTGGTTGGCTGACCTCGCCGANGTGGTGGCCCAGNGACGGATCGANAAGAACGGTGATTCGGTTGCGGTGGACCCNGCGCAGATGGCGTCCGTCCGGGCAGCTGTCGAGGCAGCTCCGACAGAGAATTCCTACGCTCGCTGGGGGCGCTGGTTCATGGCCGATCCGGCCACCCGCGCGTCGTCGCCATGGGGAAACAGGAGCCGACGCGAACAACTAGATGTGCTGCTCAGATCCCGGAAACTGAACGAGTTGCACCGTGTGCTGGAATTCGACCCCAACAGCGGGCTGGCACACGCCCGGATCGCGTATTGGCGGTCCGTCTCGAAACGGATCGAGAAGTTGCAGCCNCATGCCGTCCGCCATTGGCTGGAGACAGCTGGGTGGCACGCCGATCAGGCTGTCGGGTTGGCTCCCGACAACGTTGAAGTCTGGTCGCTGAGAGCGCTGGTGATGCGCAGGGGAGAGCGATTCGACGAGATGGACAAAGCGGTCCAGAAGAGCCTGGAGCTCGCCTCCAATCACGCCCTGTCCCAGTACGTTCACGCCCTGGCGCTCGAGCACCATAGCAAGCATGAAGAGGCGTTTGCTGCCTTTCGCCGCGCCTTCCAGGCGCTCCCGGAGCCACGGCTGGCTGCCGATTGGCCCGTAGGCCGTCCGGTTTTGCCGGGCATCCTCGACGCCCTGATGCGGCAAGATCACAGAACGCCACACGGTCTGGCGACCGCTGGCGAGAAGCGAATGGCTGAAACCGGCTCAACGCTCGAAACCCGNACGGTGGAATGGGAGTGGTTGACGAGACTGGCCGTTGAACTCCATCCGCAGGATCCGGTTGTTTGGCAATCCAGAGCCAACGCGCTGATGCTCGCTGGCCGCAAGGNCGAGGCNGNCGAAGCCCTGACGCATTTGGGCNCCACGCCTGCGGACGGCCCGGTCGACCCGCGACAGCTCGGGGCGGTGATCCGAGCGGCGGCGGATCGGCTTGCTGAGCAGGGGCGATATGACGAGGCTCACAAGCTGTTTCTCGAATTGGGCATTCCCAAGCGGTCAGCGCGTGCGACATCTCGGCAGGTGAGTCTCGACGACCACTACAACCAATCGCTGTTCGCGATGCCGTTCCGCCCGCGGGAGGGGAAGCTGCCCAAGGGGCGCGTCTGGCAACGCTTGCCGATTGGCTTGTCAGACTTCAACGGGACGCCATTTGATGTTCGTGGCGTCGTCCGCGTCCGGGGAGGTGACAAGCCTGCGGAATCAATTGGGGCGCCACCGCCAACGAAGGTCGAGAAGATCGCGGTCAATCAGAAGGCGGACTGGCTGCATGTGTTGCACGGCTGTTCGTANGTCGAGAAAGCGTCATACAACACCTTCCTGGGGCGGTATNTGCTGCACTANGAAGACGGCACGGAGGAGTCCCTGNCAATCCNCTATGGCAAGCACCTGGTCACCTGGGTGAACAACCCGTTCGCCACNCCCACNGACGCGGTNTTTGGCTGGCGCGAGGGGGGCTTTGAANAGACTCGCACACTCGCCCATTGCACCTGGGANAATCCGCACCCGGACAAGNCCATCGCGTCGATCACATTGGAGTCCGCAGNAANCAGNGGNTCGGTGTTCCTGGTGGCCATGACGCTCGAGGTGGCGGAAAGTCCGGACAAGAAGCGTGACGTGCCGTCATTGCTCGCAGAGGCTCGGTTGAAGAGCGTCATGGTGAACGGGGCCTCGGACGTGACTTTCGGGCACGTCGAAGCACTGCTTGCACAGGCAACAGCAGCCGTCCAGGGACGCGACGATCTTGCTGTCCCCCTGGCGCATTCGCGCGCCGAACTGCTCCTGGCCCGGGGACAACACAAGGAAGCGGTCGCGGCCATCGACGGACTCTCCTCAAGCGACAGCAAGACCGAGTACGCACTCCGGACTCTCCGAGCCCGGGCACTTTACCAGGGAGGCGATACGGACGGAGCAGTTCGCCACCTGGGAATGGCCGCAGGGGTGGCGTCCCATGTCGCGGGTCGGGCCGTTGGACTCGATCACCAACTGACGCAACGGCTGTTCATTCAGAGCATCGGACAGGACGGCGACAGGGAGTCGCGCCAATTCGTCCTCCGTTCTCAAATTCCTCCTCGTGCCAAGGACGCGCCGGGCTCCACAGTCGATCTCNCGCCGTATTTCAACGCGGNGCTGCACGAGTCCTGGCTNACCGAAGACGGNGCNTCAACNGTCCAGGCCCCGCTCTACCGGACGCTTGATGCGGGGGTTCGCCGGTTTCGAGGCATCCCGTTTGACGTGCGTGGTGTGGTCAGCTTGTCGGCCGGGATGGAGTCGGCGATTCCTTTTCCGCCGTCCGTGCGGAAGATCGTCGTCGGCAGGAAAGCCGATCGGCTCCACTTTCTGCANGGCGGTTATCTGNGNACGGCGTCTGGCNCGCCCGTGGCCGTNTATCGNATCNNNTANGNCGACGGNCANGTCGNAGACTTCGCCGNGNGATTCCANCTGACAATNGGNANCGCCNTTNTGGGNNGCAANGANCCCGACAGTCCGTTTCTCGTGTGGCGGGGAGAAGGGACCGGGTTGAAACAGAATCAGCGCGATACCGGCCTGTACCTGGCGACCTGGGACAACCCCAGACCTGGCCAGGAGATTGCGCATATTGATTTCATCGCAACGCTCAACCGGGTCAATCCCTTCCTGGTCGCTCTCACTGCCTCACGCGACGCCGATGCGCTGGCCGATGAGTCCCTGGCACCGGTCGACCTGGCCTCACAAGCCGTCTATTTCGCCGGTCGTTCCTTGGACAACGAAAAACTTGCCGGGTACGCCGCTGCGTTGATGAAGCGGGCGATCGAACTCGCACCGCAAGATCCCGTCGTCTGGCGGCTGCGTGCCGAGGCGTACCGGATCCTGGGGAAACTGGACGAGGCCGCAGGCAGCATCGATCAGGCCATCCAGCTCGATGCGGACGCGGGCGAGGCGCTGAGGACCAGGGAGCAGATACAAATCGCGCAGAGAAAACTGGTAGACGCGAGACTTTCGAGAACCGCAGCGAGGAAAAAGACGCTCGCCAGGATGCTCGCAGCCCGCGACACGACTCTGACGGAGAACCAACTCGACCTCACGTCTCATTTCAACGTGGCCCTCAGTGAAGACCTGTACAAACTGCCGAAGCGCGACCCGCGAACAAACGACGGCCTGCATGGCCTGGCTGCCGGCCCCAGGGAACTTCACGGTGTGGTGTTTGACGTGCGCGGCTTTGTGGCGTTGCACGGAAAGAAGACCCGACTGCTTGCGTCACGAGCGCATATTGGCGACGAGGTCACTGGGATTACGGTGGACCGGACGACCCAGGCGATTCACTTCCTGCACGGAGCTGCCTATTCCGATCAACTGGCCTATGGCACCGTCGTCGGCCGGTATCGGGTTCACTATGACGACGGCTCCGAACAGGTGGTCGACATCCGCTACGGGGAGCATCTCCTCGACTGGTTCCTGCCTCGGAATCGCCAGGTGTCTGCGGCCAGACTGGCGTTTTCCATCACCAGCCAACGCGAGGCAGATCGGGATCTGGGGTGCTATCTCATGTCCTGGACCAATCCGAAGCCGGACGTGAAAGTCACCCATATCGACTTCGAAACCTCGGGAAGCGATGCGGCCCCGTTCCTTTTAGGTGTCACACTCGAAGCAGCTGATACCGCTAAAGCGAGTTCGCAATAAGGCGATTGGCTCGCCCGACCGCCGTAAACCACCAGGCTGCGACTATGCTCTTTCTGGTGGACATCCCCGGCGCGTTCGATTTCGTTTCCACTAATAGTCTGCCGGCGCCGTTTCTGGTCGCTGTGAGCCTGGAGTCGGACCGGGAAGATTCCGAGAGTGGCGCCCAGGCGATCTCACGGAGGGCGCTACACCGGGCCGTAGGCACGCAAGGCAAACCAAGCTCACGTACAGTGCTGTCGAACGAGACTTGTTGCGCGCCCTGAAAAGCGGAACCGGCCGCTGCCGAACTCATGTACCGACGGGCCGAGGTGCTGCTGGCGACCGGCAAGACCGAGCAGTCCCTGACGCTGGTGAAACGCCTGCGGTCGGAACACCCTGAGCATCCAGGCTACCGGCTGCTGCAGGGGCGGATCGAGTGGCAGCTCGGTCAACATGAGGTAGCGGGCCAGACCCTGCGTCTGCCAGCAGGGGACGTGGCGGTCGGCCAGCTGCTGACGCGGACCGATCAAGTCCTGCTGCAGCGTCTCCACAAGGCGGTCCTCAAAGAACTGGGGCCGGAGAAG
>PADE01000296.1 GCA_002702965.1 Planctomycetaceae bacterium | reverse complement strand
GACCGGTGGCCCGCCGAANTCCGCGACGCGGCGCCAAATTCCCGAGGATTTGGNGTGTCGGATGCCGATAGTACGNATTGGGGCATGCGCTTTCATGACCGGGCCTGTCGATTTCTCCCCTGTCCACCACCTGGAGTCGGGAGTGAGCCATGGGACAGTGGAACACAGGACAGTGGAACACAGGACAGTGGAACACAGGACACTGGAAGACGGGCGTCAAGGTCCTCGCGATCGTCGTCTTGACTGGTAACCTTTTGTGTGGCCAGTCCTCCAGGAATGCGTTGCCGGTGCTCGACCGCTGTCACTGGCTGCGGTTGGAAATTATTTTCGGCCGCCTGCATGCGATCGACTGTGGGAACCAGAAGACCTCTTTTTTTCGGGCCCAGGACGCGAGCCGTGGCGTCCTGGAAACGGTCAGAACCAGTGTCAACGACGATCGACTTTCCGTTTGGTTTCACCGCGTCGACCCCGATTACGACTTGCGGTGCCAGATCTTACAGGGCCACCAGTTTCGCGTTGTCCGAGAGTACCGCGATGCGGACCCAGAGATGCGCGTGGAATACCACCAACCGGCCGTGGGAGACTGTCATCTGACGATCGTCTCCGGAACGCAGTCGGAGCAGATCTCGGCGCCGACCCTGTGGCATTTGCTACTTGCCGATCCGGTCACTTGCCGATCCTATTTAATTCCGATCTTCGACCAACTCCACTCCAGTTGGGATTTGTTTGCCAAGGCGCGGCGGCTGGAGTCCCTGCTGATTCAAGTGGGTGGTCAGAAGGGGCCGCGGCAACAATTGCGCAGGTGGGTAAACCAGTTGGATGCTCCGGAATTCGTGACGCGGCGGGCCGCCGAACGCGAATTGCGTGAGGCCGGTTTTGTGACCTTGTCCTATCGCGACTTGTTGGGATCGCAGACGTTGAGCGCCGAACAACGTGTCCGCTTGGCCCGGATTCAACGTTCGCTGAGACCCGAGACAGGTGACACTCCCCAGCGGGTAGCCGCCTGGTTACGGTACGACAAGTTCATCTGGTTGGCCTTGCTGGACCATCACACTTTACGCGTTCGTCAGCTCGCCCTCGGTCAACTGCGCGCCATCTCGCCGGGAGATNTNGCCTTCGATCCACAGGCCACGGCACCCGAGCGGCAGCGGCAACTGGCGCGTCTTCAGTCCGAATGGTCTCCGCGCTGACGCGAACGGCGGGNGGCCCACAGTCCGAATCGCGACGGCGACGGCCTGGTGACAGGGCGCTCTAGTCGCTGGGGCTGGCGGCCTCGATCTTCGCCAGCAGTTCACCGACCTCCGCGCGCGAAAACGCTTCGGCCGCCGCGAATCCGAGGTTAGAAAGGGAAAACTCGTTGAACTGGTGATGCATGACCATCCCCGCGGCGCACAGTTGGCGAAAACCGTCAAACAGCCGCAACGAGGCCTGTAGGTCGTTGCGAATCCGCAGCGCTAGCAGCTGGTCGGGCGCGATGTCGATGAACACGGTTAGCAGGCGTTCAACCGCGTTCGCGGATGTGTTGGCGACCTTTAACTCGAACATCCCCCGTGGTCGAGNCAANACGAGGATCGCGCGCGCCTCGAGAGACAGTTCGCCGGAGTCGGAAGCCGTCCGCAACCAAGGCTGGCTGCACAGACGAGCCAGGGTGTAGAGGTTTGGCGAGCTCCTGCCCAGCTCGCTCCATAGTTGCACGGCGTGTTCATCGGTTCCTAGATAGCGTTCCAGCATGTGTGTTCCAGACGGTTGGATTAGTCAGGGACCGTGTTTTGAACGACACGCACCGCACCAACGACGCGGCGAACTGGTCAGGATGAGGTTGGCCCGACGAGTCCGACGGCCCAGCAGCAAAACGCCACAGGGCTAGCGAACAGCAGCGAATCGAGAATGTCAAGAACGCCGCCCAACCCGGGTACCCAGCGCCCTGAATCTTTGCATCCCGTGTCACGTTTCAACAGCGACTCGGAAAGATCACCGATCACTCCCGCCGCGGCGATCAACAACGCGAACACCAACCACCCGGCGACCGACTGCGCGCTGTCTGGGATCATCCTGGGAATCAGCACAAGAGGCCACACCAGCGCCGTGGCCACCGCCGTTACGAGGCCACCGATCAGGCCCTCGATGGTCTTTCCCGGGCTCAAGCGGGGTGCCAGTTTGTGTCTCCCGCACAACCGGCCGAACGTGTAGGCGCCGGTGTCGGACATTTTTACCACGCTGATCGTTGAGAGTAGGGCTACCATGCCCCACATTGGCGAATCAAAGGAACGCAGCAATACCAGGAAGCTCGTCAACAGTCCGACGTAGCAGATAGCGAAGACACTCAGNGCGACGTCGACCAGCGCGCGTCCCGGTTTCTGGTAGCGTGCCACCTCCGCGAGAAATGCCAGCAAAACCGCGCAGCCGGTCGCCGCCAGAGGCCAACCGAGTTTGCCGAGTGGGCAATCGGGAGGGTAAACGCTACCGGCCAGTTGCCAGCCGAGCGGCGCGCTGGCGGCCGCCAATACCAGCAACGCTCCGGTATAAACGGGCCACCGCGCCGGACGGTGGCCGGCGGTGGCCAGCATATCGAGCAGTTCGGTCGCTCCGGCTACGACTGCCAGCAGGGAAATCGGAACCAGCCACACGCCGGCTACGCCGGCGAGCGGGTGGTTCACATCGAGATACACCAGGCCCAGCAGCGTGGTGATAATGATCGACGCGGAGATGAGTCGCCACCGCAACAAAATCAGGTTCCTCTACTCGTTCAGACCACCGAATCGACGATCACGGTTGGCGTAGGAGACAATCGCGGCGTGCAGGCATTCTTCAGTAAATTCGGGCCAGCATCGATTGGTGACCCACAGTTCGGTGTAGCTGATTTGCCACAGTAAGAAATTACTGACGCGCATTTCACCTGCGGTGCGCACTAGCAAATCAGGGTCTGGCATGCCCGCGGTGTAGAGATGGTCAGTGATCGAAGCTTCGGTGATGTCGGCGGTCGTCATCTGCCCGGTTTCGACTTTCCCGGCGATTTTCCTCACCGCATCGACCAACTCGGCCCGCCCACCGTAGTTGATGGCCAAGCAAAGACGGGTGCCCGAATTTCCCGCGCTGAGTTCGATCGTCTTGTCCATTTCCAGCAGCACGCGTTGGGGGATCCCGTCGCGGCGTCCGATGANCTGCACGGAAATGTTCTGGCGCATGATCGTATCGCGTTCCTCGATCATATACTGTTCGAGTAAATGCATNAGGAAATCGAGTTCATCTTGGGGACGTTTCCAGTTTTCACTGGAGAGGCAAAAGAGTGTCAACTGGGCAATGTCCAGCCGTGTACACTCCTCGACGGTGCGCCGCACGCTGGTGACTCCGCGGCGGTGTCCCGCGACGCGCGGTAGATCCTGCCGGCTCGCCCAGCGCCCGTTGCCGTCCATGATCACGGCGATGTGCTGTGGTCGATGTTCGGCGGGTACACCGAGTTGCTGTTCGGCCTCTGTTTTGGTGCGATTGGGCACGGCGATCTCAACATCACCGGTTGGCGAATTCCCGAGGAAAGAGGGTCTGCGCTCGATCGGGGCCGACCGAGACGACATCGACCGGGCAGCCGACTAATTGGCTGACACGTTTGAGATAATGATGGGCCCCTTCCGGAAGATCGTCCATGCTCTGAGCCGCCGTGACATCCGTTTCCCATCCGGGGATCGTCTCGTAAATGGGTTGGATCTGCCTCAGATCGTCGGCGTGGCTGGGAAAAAAGTCCACCCGTTGGCCGTTCAGTTCGTAAGCCACGCAGATCCGGATTTCGGCAAGTTGACTGAGCACATCCAGCATCATCACGGCGAGTCCGTCCACTCCACTCAGTCGAGCCGTGTAACGTACGGCCACCGCGTCGAACCATCCGCAGCGGCGTGGTCGACCCGTGGTTGTCCCGTACTCGTTGCCCAGGTCACGGATTCGCTGACCGATTGGATTGTCCTGTTCGGTGGGAAACGGGCCGCCGCCGACGCGAGTCGAATAGGCTTTGCAGACACCCAGTACCCGTTTAATCCAGCGCGCCGGAACCCCNGACCCAGCGGCGACTCCCAACCCCGAACTGTTGCTACTGGTGACGAACGGAAAAGTCCCGTGATCGACATCTAAAAGAGCGCCCTGCGCGCCTTCGAACAACACCCGCTGCTGAGCTTCCACGGCATCCAGTAGGTAGCCCGTGGTCTCTTTGACAAACGGCTGCAAGCGGTGAGCGTATTGTTCAAATTCACGATGAATCGTCGAGGCGTCGAGGGTGACGTCACCTTGAAGGCCGGCGAACAGCTGTTGTTTGCTTTTGACAATCGAGTCGATCTTAGCGGCGAAATCAGGGCGCGACAGATCACCCAGGCGAACCGCCCANGATCTCCCCACCTTGTCACGATAACAGGGGCCGATTCCCCGCAGGGTGGTACCGATCGACTCNCCGTCCACGGGTTGCTGGTTNAGCAGGCGATCCTCTTCGAGGTGCCAGGGGAACACCACGTGTAGGCGGTCGCTGAGCATCAAGTTGTCGCTGCCGACTTTGATTCCGCGACCGATCAACGAATCAATCTCTTGGAGAATCGTGGGCGGATTCAGGACGACCCCGGGGCCGACCACGTTCATCACGTTCGGATTGAGGATNCCACTGGGAATATGGTGCAGCTTGTAGGTCTCTTCGCCGACCACCACGGTGTGTCCCGCGTTGGCTCCGCCTTGGTAGCGGACGACAATATCGAAGTGATCGGTTAGTAGATCGACGAGCTTTCCTTTTGCCTCGTCTCCCCACTGCAAACCGATAACGCAGGTTCCAGGCACCCGTCTGTCCCTTTGGTAATGTTCGTCCGGTCAGAAAATTCGACTCGACCTGTTTCTATTGAGAACACGCTCAGCGCCGCCCCATTGGGCCACGGCAANTCGAGCGTCCCACGGGACGTCAGTCTACGAACCGGCACCGACCAGGGTCAACCGGCGGAAATTCCACAGGTGGGACCTTCGCTAGACTCCTTCTGCGCCCTTGGAATAGAATCTAGGGTAACTATGACGGTCACCATCAGCCACCGCGCACCACCAACGGACAGCCGAGCGCTGTTTCTGTGGCTGGTTTTCTGTGCCTTGGTGCCCGCATCGAGTGGCGCTGGGGATCCGCCTCATCTCGACCGCGACCGGGCCGNCAATCAGCAGGCGGAGAGCGAATTGGCCGCTCGTTTGGTCGAACAGTTGGGGGAAGCCNGTTTTGATACCCGCGAACGGGCCATGCGGCGGTTGGTCGCGCTCGGTTCGGCCGCCCTGCCGGTCCTCCAACGGGCCAGTCTCAGTTCCGACCGGGAAACGCGCGCCCGCGCCCGCCGTGCGCTGCAGGTCGTATTTCGTCGTGATTTGCACCGCCGCCGTGAGGCGTTTCTGAAAGCGTCGGACAGCGAGCGAGATTTTGGGCTCGTCGGTTGGCAGCGATTCCGGATCCTGGTCGGCGATACAGCGGGGAGTCGCTCGCTGTTTGTGGAAATGCACCGCCATGAACGCGAACTGATTCAGGCGGTACAGCAGGGCCCACCAGCGGCCAACCCCGCACTGGCTCGGCGCTACCAACAACTGGCGCACTGGAAGCAGGTACGAGGTTTCCAGCAACAGCAGGCCAGACTGCCGTTGGGGACCGTGGTGGCGCTGCTGTTTGCGGTTACCGATCACCGGGTTCAGCTCCGTGATCTGGAGCGTGAACTGCCCAATTACCTGTTCCAGCAGCAGCAGGCACCGGGAATCAGTGAGTATCGCGATGTGATCCGCCGACTGTTGGGTCATTGGGTGCAGGGACTGGCGATCGACAGTGTTTATCCGGCGCTCTACCTGAGTCTCTACTACGCCGTTCCGGAGGGTCTCGTGCCCGCTGAGAAAGTGCTGATGCAAACCAAGGTCAGCGATGTGCCGCGGCAAGCAGGGGTAGAAGGACCGCACCGGTATCGATTGATGTTCGCGATCTTTGTCGCGGCGCGGTTTGGGGATCGCAACCATCTCGATTTATTGGAGCCGCTGCTGGACAACGCGTCGGGAACACCGTACGGAAAGGTCGAAATCCGCGATCTGGCGCTGGCCGCATTGCTGCACCTCTCGGGCCAGGATCTTGTCCAATTCGGATTTCTGCGGCATCGCCCTAATCCGGTCTTTGTGTTCGAGCCCAATCGTCTTCTCTTCGAGTCTCCCGCAGCGCGGGACAAGGCGATTCAACGTTGGCGAACGCATCGCGCGGCCGCCAAAGACGCACCAGAATAGTTGCCTGCCGGTGTTAACGAGGTGGTGTCGCGCGACCTGGTGGGTGCTGGCCACAACGCTCTTGACGCGGACCGCGGATGTCGGCACGATGGCCCCCCTTTGAGTCGGATATTCGTCCGTTTCCCGGTTCGCGCTCCGGGGGCCGTCTTGTTTCGATGGTGGGAGTTCATGCATATCTCCGCGGGCAGCCAGTGGATCATCATGCTTGGTTTGGCGGTTGNCGGCTGTCGCGGCACATCGTACGCCGAACGCGGAATGGGAATGGGCGCCGGAATCGGCGGCGTGACCGGTGCGATGCTGGCGGGTCAACGNGGTAATCCGGTGGCTGGCGCTGCGGTCGGAGCAGCGGTCGGGGCGGCCACGGGGTCGGTGATTGGTCATTCAATCGATGAAGATGTGGCCCGCAACGAGGCCCGACTGGCGGAGCGGATGGGTCGCCGCCTCAACGGTCCGGTCACGCCTCCGCAGGTCATCGAGATGACTGCCTCGGGGGTCGAAGATAGCGTGATCATCTCTCACATCCAGTCGCACGGTGTGGTCCGCCCCCCGCGCGTGGAGGATGTGATCTCCATGAGCAAACAGGGCGTCGATGCGGAAGTGATCAAAGCGATGGAACGGTCACGCCTGCCAAGCACAACTGCGCGCGTCCCGGTGGTGGTCGAAGAGCACTACCACGGCCCCTGGCGATGGCGTCCGCCCAGGGCGCGGCAACCCTGGGGACGCCGGCGGCCCGGTTTCCGCTGGGGCCTATCGTTCGGAAGCTGAGCCGAACCGGCCCGGCACCTCGGCGGTCGACCCGTTTCTTCACGGGTACTACGGGAGTGCTGCTTTGGCCCAAAAAGGATGTTGCCGATCGCCCCTGGTGCGGACGTCGTACAGCAGCACTTCGCGACCCTGCAGGATCTGTTTGATCTTTTTTCCGTTGATGCTCACCGACAGTGGCTGGTCGAAATCCACCATCTCCGGACTTAGCCAGACGGCCGCCTTGCTGGCGCTGGTCGTCAATCGCACACGGTTGCTGGCCCGAATAATTCGGCCATCAACGCGGGCGGGACGGCCACTCGGTTTTTTCCAGTTCGCTGGCCAGATCATGCTCCGGGGAGGCAGTTGGTCGACTTCGGCCCACCAAAAATGGTTATCCCAGGGGCGCATGCTCAGACAGAGAAATTCGTCGTGGAAAAACTGGCGCCGGTGGACAGACATCCAGTCAAAGATGCGCTGGATTTCATCGTGGAAATCTTCGTGGCCACGGCCCTGGAAAAGGACGATCGTGGCATCGTAGGAGTGGTGGGTCAGATAGTCGTTCCATTGGTCTCGGTTTTGGACCAGNCGGTTGCCATCGAGTTCACCGCCTACGAAGTACATCGGCAGCTTTCGGCCGTTCTCGGTGTAGAACAGAACGTAGCGATCTGCGGTCGCCACAATCGGAATCACACCGGCCCANAGATCGGGATGGGCCAGCCCGATGTCCCACACGGCGTCTCCCCCCATGCCGGCACCCGAGAGGAAAACACGGTCGCTGTCGATGGAAAATCGTTTGATCGCGTCCCGCAGACTCTTGAGCGCCGCCGCATGCGCGCGAAATGAGAACTCGTAATGCTGCTGTTTCGGTTGACCCCAGGCTGGGGCGATGACGATGTAGCCGTGTCTGGTTGCCTGTCCCACGCGGCGCTGCCGATCCTGGTTGTACTGGCCTGCCCACCAGTCGATTTGCATTGCCGGTGTCGTGTTGGCGTCGTGCAANGAGACGATGGTCGGGTACCGGCGCAAGGGATCGTACTCGGGTGGAAGTTGTACCAGGTAGCTCAGCGGTGATTCATCACCCATAGGGACGGTGAGTCGAAACAACCCCGGGATGGGGTCTTCGGGAGACGGTTGGGGGGGATCGAGCGGAGGATCCATGTGGGCAATCAACTTCGCCAGGAATTCAGGGCTGCTGCCTTCGAGTTGGTTGAGTTCTTCGAGAATCTCTTGGCGTTTCTGGATTTCGACAGGTGTGGTGCGGAGGTAGTCGCGGACCAAATTGCGCACTTCGAACAGCGGCAGTGCGGCTCCCAGGTTTTCGATGCCCGCGCCCCCTCCCAACAACCAGCCACTGACTGCTAGTGCCAGCTTCTGTTCGGGTTTCAAGCTCTCGTCGTCGGACAGCCGCAGATAATCGGCCATACGGTCGAGCGAATTCCAGTTGAGTCGCAGTTTGATCTCGGCGACTACCTCTTCTAACTGCTTGCGGTCGTCCTCGACTTTGGCTTGTTTCAAGTGCGCGTCGAGTAGTCGCACGGCCTGTTCACCAGATTCCTGCAGCTGTGCGTACTCATCGAGAATTTCCTTGACACGTAACTGCAATTCACCGGCCACTCCCGTTTCGTCGAAACTCGACAGCAGGAAACGAACGAATTGATGCTGCCCACCTTCCCGGCGGAATTCGAGCTCGCGAATGGCCTGGGCCGCCTTGCGCTGCTGCAATCGGGATACCTGCTTTGCCAGGTCGGTCAGACCGGGGAAGTCCTCGATCACCTCCGCCAGTTCGCGTTCGGCATCCTGGTAACGGTCGGCCGCGGTGAACAACCGTACGATTTGAAGTCGATCGTTGACGTTCTTGGGGTTGATGTTCTGTTTGATCACCGTAGACAGCACTTGGCGGGACACCGAACTGGTGGCCAGTCGCATCGTCCATTCAAAACCGGCTTTGGTCTGCAATCCCTCGAGCGTGGTATACAGTGGCGTGATTTCGGTGATCCCTTGGATCACGTTGATTTGTCCGCGGGGCGTGCCAAAAGAGAAGACCCGATTTCCATAACGGTCGAACGGAGTCACCCGCAGCGCCGGTCCTACGCCGGCGATCCGGCGGGAACCGCGATAGACCTTCTTACGAATCAGGATCTTCTCCCGCATCCGGGTGTCGTCATTGACGGTGAAGGTGCGGTATTGCTTGGTGGGAATGAACGTCCGTCGCAGCGTGTCGTCGATCAACAGGATCTCGCGGGGTTTGGTACGCGGTCGGGCATCGTTTGACAGATCGATGTCTTCACCGATGGCCGTGATGCGCCCCAGACTCCCCTCGTACTGGAGGTTGTTCTTGGTGGTCACCACATCTGCCCAGAGTGGGCCACAGAACACCAGGCCGCTGGCGTACAGAATCATCGCGCGCAGGATTATCGCGCGCAGGATTATCGCGCGCAGGATTGTGGTTCGACCAATCGGAATTTCGGTATCGCGAACCGTCATTGTCCCATCTCCTCGAAACGGGCCACCTCGGGGGAGCGAGTGGCGCGCGGCGGTGCAAACGGACTCCCTTCGTTGCATCGGATCAATCGGCCCGAACCCTTGTTCATTCTTGGCTTGGCTTGGTGTTGCGTCAACTTGACAACTCCTCTGGACGGGCCATTCGACGTCCTGCAGGACGCCTCGGTGACCCGTTTTGGGTCCCATTGACAGCCACACGGAAGACTACAAAATAGTGAAAATACAGCGACTTTAACGATTGAGTTGGCCTTGATGACGCGCCCCTTGATTCCCCTGTTGGTGTTGGTGCTGGTGGTTCTCTTGGCTGCCGCCACCGTAACGCTGGGTGGACTCTTGTTAACCCGCCTGGCAGGCGACCAGGCGGGCACCACCGCACTGGGCTGGGTGGGAAGTGTTTTGCTGGGCCTGCTGCTGACCAACCTGTTGTTGCTCGTGATCGCGTTGGGGATCCGGGCAGCGCGGGACGACGACCCCTCGGACGGGGAACCGCTGTAGGTCGAATGGCATCCGGTGCGCCAGACCGGCGCTGGTGATCGAACTCCCCGCATCGCCGGCTGGTTTCCGGCTCCTCGCCGTGAGAGCCGATAGAATCGGCAATTGCAGGAAATCGACTTGTAATCAATCATTACAATCAATCCAGGTACAATGACCAATCCAGGTACAATGACCAGCTGCAAGCGGTCGCACTGGGCGGGGTAGCGCTGCGATTCCAACCCCAACGCGGGAAATCCGATGTCAAATCGCCGGGGCACGACGGTTTCATTCCGCGCGATCTGGGGATCTCTCAGTGGGGGGATCCTGCTGACCGCGACCGTTTTACTCTCGGCACCACCGGACGAGAAAACGCCTCCCCTCCCCGTTGATCAGCTTCCCGAGCGACTGTTGACTGAAACCGTTCCCTCCGGATTGGGGCAGGGTCGACCGGTTCCCCCGGAAAATCAATCGTCCCAGCAGCGCGTAGCGCTGGGGCGCAAGTTGTTTTTCGACCCGCTGCTCTCGCAAGACCGCTCGATGGCCTGCGCCAGCTGCCATCGTCCGGACCATGGTTTTGCTACTCCGCAGCCACGGGCTGTGGGCATCAAGAACCGCCTGGGAACGCGGAATGCACCCACCGTCTTGAACCGAGCGTACGGCAAGAGTTTCTTCTGGGACGGGCGCGCCGCAAGCCTGGAGGCGCAGGCCCTCAAGCCGATCGAAAACCGACTCGAACTGGGATCTTCGGTCGCGACGGTCGTGGAGCGGTTACAGGCCGATCAGGAATACCGGGATCAATTCCAGGCGGCCTATCCCGGCGGTGTGACGGCCGCCAACCTGGCGCGTGCCCTCGCCAGCTTCGAGCGGGTGCTGGTATCGGGGGATAGCCTGGTCGATCGTTTTCAGGCGGGGGCCGCCTCGTCGCTGTCGACGAGCCAGAAGCAGGGGCTGTGGTTGTTCGAGAGCCGTGCCCGCTGCTGGAAGTGTCATGCGGGCAGCAACTACACAAACGAGTCATTCCATAACACGGGTGTCTCCTGGGCCAAGGAGCCGGTCGACTTGGGCCGCTACCAGGTCACCAAGCAGGAGGCCGATCGCGGGCGTTTCAAAACCCCCACCCTGCGAGACGTGGCCCGTACCGCACCTTATATGCACGACGGCAGCATACGGACCCTGGCCGAGGTCGTGGCGTTCTACAACCGGGGAGGTGGCAAGAACCCGCATCTCGACGGGCGTATCGAACCGTTGGGTCTGAGCAAAGAAGAAGAACAGTTTCTGGTTGATTTTCTCAAAGCGCTACGAGGTTCGACGAACTGGACCGTGAACGCGCCGTGAGCAACTCCATCGCCCTATCGTGATCTCTCCAGCGAATTTCTTTCCGCGCAGCGGGTGACGGATGGCAGGTCCGTTACGGGGAGGAACGGGCGTCGACAACCCCTGCCGAGGGGCCACCGATGTGTCTTCCTGTCGATTTTGGGGTGCGGCTGGATCCGGCTCAGTTTGAAGCCCGTTTTCTGGCGCTGCACCGGCAGCTTTACGCTTCAACCGAATTCGAGTTCGACGCTGTCACGCGGCACATTTATCGGCCCCCCGTAGGGTTTTACCAGGTGGACCACAGCCTGTTTCACGACGGGCAGCGGTGGCACTTGTTCTACTGCACCGGTCAAATGCGTAACACCGACGCCTACACCGCCTGCATGGCGGTGGGAGATTGGCAGGGGGCTGCCCGGAACACGATTGAGCCGGGTATCGGACACGCGGCGGGTGAGCAGCTTGACGCCCTCCAGTTCGTGGAACTGATCGAACCGGCCGTGCAAGGCGATTTCGATCTGATCACCCGCAGCAACGGTTGGGTGTTCCGTTACCAGGATCGCTACGGAATGATCTACGGTGTTCGCGGTGNCGGCGGCTTCGTCGGCTTTTCGCTGATGTGGTCCGACGACCTTGAACACTGGCAGCCGGCTGGCGGAAATCCGATTTTGAGTCCGCCCGCGTGGTCTGCGCCGGGGGCAACCTGCAAGGACGTGCACGTCCTCGAGCATGAGGGACGGTTCCTGCTGTATTACATCACCTCGGACCGGGTCGGATACTGCTGCATTGCGCTCTGTACGACGCGGGACTGGCAGACGTTTGAGGATCAGGGGGCTGTCTTCCAAGCCGCCCCTATGCTGCGCGGAACCATGGGGGTGGAGTCACCCACGGTGTTCTTCCGAGACGGCCTGTGGCATCTGTTCTTTACCTACGGACCGGGGCTTTGCCACGCGGTCAGCCGCCGGCCCGACCAGTTCATCCAGAGCCGTGGTTCCAGCTACAACGTAGGCATCGGCTACTACCCACTGGGCCCGTTTCACGCCACCGAAGTCTTCCGGGACCCGGGGGGGCAGTGGTGGCTGACGACCGATCGCAAGGAACAGACCCGGCGACTCAACCGACAGGCCGGCCGGCTCTGCTATCGAGGTTCCTATGAAGATGAAAAGACACTCGAAGAAGGCCTCTATCTGTCGCGCCTGGGCTGGGATGGTGACCANCCGATTCTGGAACGTCCTGTGGACTAGCCACAGATTGCNGCGACATCGGTCCGACCTGTAGCGGACACTTTGATTCCATGCCGGTGAGATTCCCTTTCAGAGGTTGGCCCCATGACAACNGTTGATCTGCTCGTGGTGGTCGGCTATCTGCTCTGCATGATTGCGGTGGGGCGCTACTTTGCCCGGCGCCAACGCGACAGCGACGACTTTTTCCTAGGCGGGCGGCGNATGCCGCCACTGGCGGTAGCCATCAGTGTGTTTGCTTCGCTGGCATCGACCGTCGGCTATCTGGGTGATCCGGGCGAGATCATTCGACACGGCATCGGCATGTTCGTGCGGTTCGGGGCGCTCCCCTTTTACCTCCTGTTCACGCTGTGGGTGATCGTTCCTTTCTTCCGTCGGGCCGGTGTGACGACCGCCTTCGAAATTTTGGGGAACCGTTTTGGTCCCAGCACGCGGCTGCTGGGAGTCGGTATTTGGTGCTACATGCAACTGGCGTTTCTGGGGCTGGTGTTGCTGCTGGCCTCGCGCGTAATTTCCCAGATGACCGGCGTGGCCGAACTGTATGTGATCCTGGCGATCGGCGCCGCCAGCGTGCTGTACACCTCGGCCGGTGGCCTGCAGTCGGTGATCTGGACCGACGTCATCCAGTTTGTGTTTTTGTTTCTGGGCGTGCTGGTGACGCTGTGGGTGATCGCCACCGAGACGGGCACCGGGCCGCTCCAGTGGTGGCGCGCGGTGGCTGGACAGACACACCAGCTGCCCCCCTTGTTCAGCAGCGATTTGGCCACGCGGCACACGGTGCTGGGGGCGCTGCTGTTCGGGTTTGTCGTCAACCTCTCCTACAACTGCAGCGAACAGGTGGTGGTGCAGCGGTACGCGGCCACGCCTCGGCCGGGGTTGATGATGCTCGCCAATTACGGAGCCGGGGNGCTGTTCACGCTGCTGCAGATCGCCGTGGGTGCAGCGCTGCTGGTCTACTACACGCGGTTTCCCGAGGCGCTGCCGCAGGGTGTGACCGCTGTCACCCAGGCAGAATTCGCGGACGATGCGTTTCCCGATTTCATNCAGTACCATCTGCCGGTCGGCCTGGGGGGACTGGTGATCGCCGCGCTGTTGGGCGCAGCGCAGTCGACGATGGACTCGGGCGTCAACTCGATNGCCGCGGTGATGTCCCACGACGTACTGCCCGCGGTCGGTTACCGAAGCTCCGCCGACGATCTGAAAACGGCCCGTTGGATCACCCGTGGCGCCGGCGTGGGGGTGCTGTTGATGGCGATCCTGGCCGGTCGATTGTCCGACTCTAACAACATCATCGATATCGCCCAGAAAGTGGTACACCTGGGGCTGGGGCCGATGGGGGCCCTGATGCTGGTGGCCATCCTCGGTCGCCGGGGCACCGCGGCGACGGCCAACATGAGCCTGCTGCTGGGGATCGGGGCGGCCCTGTTGGGGGCCTTTGGTGATCAACTCTTTGGCCGGCCACTGCTCTCGCCGTTGTTGATCATTCCCGTCTCCTGGCTGGTAACACTGTTGGCAGCCCCGCTGTTGGCGCTGCTGTCGGACTGGCTGGTACCGGACCGCGGCTGAGTCCGCACGTGAATCTGGCGTGGTTTTCGCAGTGGTTTGCAGAGGTTTGTTTGGTTTCCCGGGCGTTTCGCGAGCAGCTATTTTCTGTCAAATTCTGGGTGAGAATCGAGCTTCTGGTGGCCGGGGCGCAACCCCCCCAAGGTTGGGACGTTGGCGACGCAACCCGGCGTGCAGTAGGAGGATTGATCGTGAAGCGAAGAGAGTCGATTTCCGGGCTGGGCGCCGCAGTTGCCATCGGGGCGCTGGGCCCGGATGTTGCGGCTGGTCAAGCTGACACGCGGCTGCCAGGAAATGGGTTTGTGACCCTTCGTCCGCGGCAGGATGCCGACCGCCGTACGGAAAATCGCTTTGGAGTATTCGACCCGTTTGGAAACGAAATCGATCAGACGGGCACCAAAACCCAGGGTCTGCAGGAGGCGATCAACTACTGCGCTNCGCACGGTTATGGNCTGTTGGTGATCGGCGGCGCGAATGCCACCCGCGGCGAACCCTGGCACATGAACCTCACGGCCAGCGAGACGATTGTGGTTCCGCCGATGCGTTTCTGGACGTGGACTATGCGGGGGATGACGCTCAATGGGCGGATGGCGGGCGACATGATTCACTTTGACTCACTGGTGAACTCGCATATCGACTGGACGGGGACCCAGCTGGTCTACATGGGCCACCAGGCGGCGGTCCATTTTCACCCCCGCAACACCCCACCGACCGATCCCACCCTGGGGATGGGAGTCAACTCTATCCAGATCCCGAATTCGATTTCCGTCTACGGCCAGGGCGCCCGCTGCGTCCAGTTTTCACCGGCCGACCTGCACGGCCCAATCTTTGGCAACAAGATGGTCTTCGGAGAATTGAATGGAGGTGCCAGCGACACCAAGAATGGGCCGCAAGACACCATCGGGTTGATGGTGACCTCGGCGGCCGGAACCGCCATGTTCGCAGCCAACCAAATCGACGTGTTTGCGGCGCATGGGTGTGGAGCGCGGACCTTCCAGGTCGGTTCAGCACCGCGCCGCGACTCGATCAAAGGGAATTTTTGGCGGCTGCAATCGACGACGGTTCCCCACCAGACCGTGCTCAGCAGCTTCGAGACGGGCGGCCTGTACGACATCTATTTCGAGAATTCCGGTCTGGCCGGGACGACCGGTGTGCACTTGGAAGCGATCGCCAGCCAGAATCGGATTCGCGGTTATAACAATTGTGCCACGCCGCATGTCGAAGACGATGTGCAGCCGGGCGTAGATCGCCACAACACGTTTACCTGAGATCGAAGATACTGGGAGAGAGAGTTTGCCGGACGGTGTTCAGCGGTCGATCGCCTTGCGGCTATCGACGCACAGCCAGAACAGCGCGCACAGCACGTAGGCACCCGTCACGAAGTAGAACACGGCCTTCCACTGTCCGGCATCTGACACAGCGACCGGGATCAGGTACCCGTACAGCTTGGCGCCGACGATNCCGGCCACGATCGCCACTGCGTTGACAATCGCGAACAGCGAGGCCGTGTAACGGGCACCGATGTCGGTGATCGCTCCCCAGCGGGTGGCCAGGCTGATGTCGGCGGCAATTTTGACGGGGAACAGCAGCCAACAGAACGTGTAGGGATTCTCGTACTGGGTCAGCGCCAGCAGCAGCAGGCCGGCGGCGGTCCCTTTGCCGGCGAAACCGATCACCGCCCGCACCCAGCGGCTGCCGGGCCACCGTCGCCAGGCCCAGTCGTTGACGAACCCGCCGATCACCCCGCCCAGGGCGCCCCCGATCAGCGGCAAGCTGGAGTAGATCCCCATCTGCTTGTATTCCAGCTGGTGCACTTCCGCCAGGAAGTAGGGGAGCCAGCTGGAGTAGAGGGCATCGGCCACGGTACTCATGCCGGCTGCCAGGCAGAGCAGCAGCACATTCAGCGTGACCAGCGCATCGCCCTCCGAGCGGATGACGAACAGCGAGCGGGCCAGGTCCTTGGCGCTCACCGGTTGCTTGTGAACTTCCGCCTCGTCACCGGCCACGAGATCGGCTTCCGCCTGGTTGCACCAGCGGTGATCGCTCGGTTGGTTGCGGACCAGCGCGCAGAAGACGAAGGCCAACAGGCCGCCTAGCGCTGCCAGCAACAGCATCGCGTTGTGCCAGGCCAGGCCCAGCAACCCGATCAACAGCGTGCCGATCAGGAAATTGGCGGAAGCCCCGCCAAACCGCGCAAAAAAGACCCCCAGCCAGCCCTGTACGGTGGTCCGCACCTGCGGTGGAAACCATTTGCGGGTCATCCAGCCGAGCGCGGCGAAGACACCCGCTTGTCCGGAGGCGAGCAGGATCCGTCCCGCGATCAGCAGTGGGTAGTGGGGCGGAAAGGCGTGCAGCGCTAGTCCCACGGACCAGGCGGCAATCGACGCCGACAGAAACAAGTGGGCCCCCAGCAGGTCGACCAGGATTCCGGCCGGGATTTGGACCCCCCCGTAAAACAGACTAAACCACACGTCCAGATCGGCCAGTTGTCCGGCGTCGAGGTTGAATTCACGACCGATGTCGCTCTTCACCAACGCGAACGCATAGCGGTGGATATAGAGCAGCCAGGAAGTCCCGCAGCCGAGGACAAACACCAGCCAGCGGACATTGGTCGGTCGAGCCTGGCCCGGGTCGTATTGCGCTGCTTGTGGGTCCGGTGTGGGCATGGTTTGCCGGCGGCCTGGTGGTGGTGACCGGTGCGGAGGGTGTGGCGCTCGCGGTGGCTACCCCACACAGGTTATACTCCGTCTGTTCCGGGTGGGCAGCTGGGCGCGGACCCGTACATTTCGGGTCCGCCCGCCACCTGGCAACTCGTTTTCCGTTCGACGGTGGCCAACCGATGCAGCTGGGCGACACCAATTTTACGCAGCTGGACTGGGTGATCGTGACGGTCTACCTGGGTTCCTCGATCCTGATTGGTATCTGGGCCAATCGATTTGTCGGGAACCTGTCCGACTACCTGGTCGCCGGCCGCACGCTGCGGATCCGTTTGGCGCTGGCCACCATGACCGGCACGGAACTCGGTCTGGTGACCGTCATGTACTCGTCGCAGCAAGGTTTCACCCAGCATTTCGCGGCCCTTTACCTGGCGGTCATCGAAGGGGTCTCGCTGCTGATTGTCGGGCTGACCGGTGTCGTTGTGTTCAAGCTACGGGCTAGCATGGTGCTGACGATTCCCGAGTACTACGCGCAGCGGTACTCTCAGGGCGTGCGCGTTTTGGGCGGTGTGATGATGGTCCTGGCTGGGGTCCTCAACATGGGGCTGTTCCTGCGGGCCGGCTCAGAATTCCTGACCGCGATTTCCGGCCTGGCGGACGATGTCTATTTGAAATGGATCATGACCGGCCTGCTCTGTCTGGTGTTGTTCTACACCGTGCTGGGGGGCATGGTCTCGGTGGTGATTACCGACCTGATCCAGTTTCTGGTGCTGGGGGTCGGCATGGTGGTAGTCACCCTGTACGTGTTGTCCGCGATCGGTCTGGGGGGACTGCTCGACTTTGCCGGCAGCGCGGAGGCCTACCTGAACCCCACGCAGACTGTAAATCCGGCGACGTTCAGCGCTGCGCCGGCGATCGGTCCGTTGACCATCATCGTGCAGACGGTCGTGATCTTTACGGCGATCATGCTCTGGCCGGCCGGTGCCTCGCGGACCCTATCGGTGAAGACACCGGAGACGGCCCAGCAGCTCTACTTGTGGAGTACGGTTCCTTTTCTGGCGCGCCGTGCGCTGCCCATGTTCTGGGGTCTGGGGGCCTACATCTATTTCTTTCACGGTTCCGGAAGCGAGCTGGCGGAACCGCTGAGGACGGCGTTTCAACAACAGGATTATTCGACGCTCGCCGCGATGCCGCTGTTCCTGGCCAAGATCATCCCCACCGGCCTGTTGGGAATCGTGACCGCCGGGATGGTGGCCGCCTTTATGTCGACGCACGACAGCTACCTGCTCTGCTGGAGTGGTGTGGTCACGCAGGACGTAATCGCCCCGCTATTCGGGCCGCTCAGCCAGCAGCGGCGGATCTGGATCACNCGGNTCGCNATNCTGGTNATCGGTGTGATGCTGCTGATNTGGGGNCTNTGGTACGAGCTGCAGGGCAACTTGTGGGATTACATGGCGATCACCGGGACGATTTACCTGGCCGGTGTGCTGCCCGTGGTCGTCGCCGGGTTGTACTGGAAACAGGCTAGCACCGCGGGGGCCTACCTGGCGCTGCTGGGGGGCAGCGTGGGGCTGTTGGGACTGGGGCCCGCGGTGGCCTGGTTACAGGAAAACGTGTCGGCTTGGATCGAGGCCGGACATATGACCCTGTTGGCGTTTGCCGTCTCGGCGGCCGGGATGCTGATCGGCAGTTTGTTGGTGCCCGATCGTGGTCGTCAGCCGGTGGTGGCCGAAGCCTGAGATTTTGCGCAAAGGAACCGTCTCGATGTCGCTCTGGGCCTATCTCTGGCTGAGTTTGCTGGCCATCAGTGCCGTGGCGTTTCTCGGTCTGCTGATCGGGGTCGGCGGTGGCGCCGTGCGGGAACTCAAAGAGACGCTGTTGGAGCTGCGCAGTGGATCGCAGCAGAGTGCGTCTGAGGAAGCAGAGACAGAACCGGAGGTTTGAGCTCGGTGGCTTGGAAGGATCCCAACGTTTTCCGGCAGTGGATCTTGGGTACGGGTCGGTTCAGTCTGGGTGACGATCCCCGTAAAGAGCCGAGCCCCGGATTGCAGCTGATCCTGATGACTGCGATCACCGTGGGGGTGGTGATCGGTTGCTGGGTGGGACCGGAAAATTGGGGCGGACCGCAAGAGTTTTACGGTGTGTTGATTATTGTGATCCCCTGTCAACTGCTGGTGATGATCCGCTACGGGGCGCACTTTCTGCGGCGGAGGGAGATCTTGTTGGAGCGCGCCAAACAGGGCTGGAAGGGCGACTGAGTTTCGGCGCGGCGCTGATCACCACGCATGCGAACGCCAATCGATTGCCGATATTCCGATCGGGATTTCGCGACCCGTACCGTCACGAACGAATCGCGGTTTGACCTTTTGTGGCCCGGGGTGATGGGCGGCGCAGACGCTCGAGAGTGAGACCCGAACCGCGCCTTGAGCGCAGCGAAAGCGAATGCGATGGATGCGGCGAGTACGGCAACCTGGCGCCGCGAGTGGGTGATTCGCGAGGATACCACCTACCTGAACCACGGGTCCTTTGCCCCCACGCCGCACTCGGTACGGGAGAGCCAGCTGGCCTGGCAGCGGGAGCTGACCGCCCAGCCGATGGACTTTTATTTGCGGCGCTACGAGCAAGCCTGGCTGGAGGCGCGCCAGCAGCTGGCCGGTTTTCTCGGCGCGGCGGCCGAGAACCTGGTCTTCATCGAAAACGCGACCGCCGCCATGAATGTGGTGGCCGCCACGGTGCGGCTCACACCGGATGACGAAGTGGTGTTGACCGATCACGAGTACGGCGCCGTCTGTCGCATCTGGCAGCGGGCCTGCCGGCAGGCGGGAGCCGCCGAGCCGGTTACCGCCCAGTTGCCAGCCCGCATCGAATCGGCCGAGCAGCTGGTCGACGCGCTCTTTACGGCGGTCACGCCGCGGACCCGGCTGCTGGTGGTCAGCCACATCACGTCGGCGACCGCCGTCACCTTTCCCGTTGAACGTATTTGCCAGCAGGCGCAACGCCGCGGGATCGCCGTCTGCGTCGATGGTCCGCATGCGCCGGGACAGGTCCCCGTATCGGTCGACGCGCTGGGCTGCGACTTCTACACGGCCAGCTTGCACAAATGGTTTTCGGCACCCCTCGGTTCGGGATTTCTCTATGTCGCGTCCGCTTGGCACGATCGCGTGGTGACCCCGCTGCTCAGTTGGGGCCGTTTGGAGCCGCAGACACCCCAGCGGTGGTGGGAGGAGTTCGTCTGGACCGGCACCCGCGATCCTTCTGCCTATCTGGCCACCACCGCGGCGCTGGAGTTGTTGCAGCGCGTCGGTCTGGACACCTTTCGCACCGAGACCCACGAGCTGGCCCGTTATGCGCGGGGCCGGTTGGTAGAGCTCACCGGTCTGCAGCCGGCGATCCCCGACAGTCCCGACTGGTATACCGCGATGGCCCACGCGCCCCTACCGCCGGGCGACGCCGACGCCTTACAGCGCGCCTTGTGGGATCGACATCGGATCGAAGTTCCCGTGATCGAACACAACGGCCAGCGGGCGATTCGCGTTTCCTGTCATCTCTACAACGATCGACAGCAGGTCGATTATCTGATCGACTGCCTACAGGCACGGCTGGCCGACGAGTCCTGAATCGCGCGGTGCTGCGCCCGAGAACCGGCTCAGCTGTTGGGTGGACGCGGCATGGGGGCTCCCGTCTGCCGCAGCCAATGCGCCAGTTGGCGCTGCAACCGGTCGGCCAGCGGCACCCGCGTTGCAGCCAGGTTGTGCTGCTCGCCGAGGTCGTTTTTCAGATCGTACAGCTCCAGGCTGCCGTCGTCGTAGTTGCGGATTAACTTGTAGTCTCCGGCCCGGATGGCGGATCCCAAGCGATTGCCCATGTGCCAGGCGTAGTTCGGGAAATGGAAGTAGAGCGCTGGCCGGTCCAGCTTCCCGGTTTGCCGCAGCACCGGCAGCAGGCTGACTCCGTCTTGCGGATGGGCCGGATCGGGCGCCAGGCCGGCCACCTCCAGAAAAGTGGAAAAAAAGTCCATGCTGATCACCGGTTCGGCCGAGGTACTGCCGGCGGCCACGTGACCCGGCCAGCGCACCATCAGGGGAACGCGGATGCCCCCTTCGTAGAGGTAACCCTTGGCCTCGCGCAGCGGTCGGCAGTCGGAGACCCCGGCGAACCCGCCGTTGTCGCTGGTGAACACGACCAGCGTGTTCTCGCGCAACCGCAGCGCGTCGAGCGCTGCCAGCAGCCGGCCGATGGCCAGGTCCATGGCTTCAATCATGGCCCCGTAGCGGGTGTCGTTGAGGCCCGGTCCGCGGCGGTCGGCGTATTTCTCCAGCAGCGGCTGGGGTGCCTGCATGGGCCAGTGCACGGTGTAAAACCAGAGCTGGGCCATCCACGGACGGTCTTTGTGTTGGCGGATGAACTCGATCGTCTCGTTCACCAACCGGTCGGGCAGATACTCGCCCGGTTCGCCGTCGGGTAGTGTGGCGATCCGGTAGGGCGAAAAGAAGCTGGGTGGTCCGCCGTGCGCCGTGCCGCCGACGTTCAGATCAAAACCCTGGTTGAGCGGGGAGAACCGATCGGCGAGCCGCCCCTGCGGTCCGGCGCTGGGGGCCAAGTGCCATTTCCCGAAAAACCCGTTGGCGTAACCCGCCTGGCGCAGCCGTTCGGCGATGGTCACGTAACGGGGGGCCAATTGCGTCACCAATGCGGCCGGTTGGGGCCGGTTATCTTTGGGAAAAAAACGGCCCGGCAGGTGGGTGGTCAGGCCGATGCGGGCGGGCGCCAGTCCGGTCAACACGGCGGCCCGCGTGGGGGAGCAGACGGGCGCCGCCGCGTAGGCGTCGGTCAGCCGCATTCCCTGCCTGGCCAGCCGGTCGAACTCTGCGAGGCATTCTTCCGGGAACTGGGTCGGCAGGGCTGGCAGCATGATGATCCGGTCCGGCGAGACCTGGTTCATCTCGACCGCGTAATCGTTGAACGCGCGGTAGACCGCCTTGCAGAGCTCCGGGT
>PADE01000295.1 GCA_002702965.1 Planctomycetaceae bacterium | reverse complement strand
GATTCGGAAGAACATAAGAGGGTGCCCTCACACATCGCTGGCGATCCACTGTACTAGTGTATTAGTACAGCGGGCGCAGGGAATTGCAAGCGCGCCGGCCGGCGAAATGATGTCCTGTCACCCCCGCTGGGCGGGCTACCGGGTGCGGGTGCGCTGGGGGAACACCCGTTGATGGGAAAGCGCGCTGCGGTACCCACCGGTCTAGTGAGGATCGCGGCGCGGCTGCAACCGTGATTCCAGGGAAACCGCTGCAGATGGTGATCGCCGCCGCTTGCCGCCGGACGTACCGGCGTGCGCGGGGTGGCGTTGCGGCCTCCAGACCCAACGTCCATTGTGGCGAGGCCACAGAATAGGAGAGCACTCGCGCCCTGGGTGCGGTTCAACCGACCGTTACCGAGGGAACCGGGCGAGTTGGTAAACAGGGCGCTCACTCGGGATCGGTCGGCCTGCGCCAGAGGTGCGCCAGCAGGCCAAAACAGAGGCCCCACAGGAGTGCGGTGTTGACCACGACCAGGGTTCCCAGAAACTCCTCAAAGGGGGTGGTCGCGGTGGCGTAGACGCGAGAGGTACCCGCGCCGATCAGCAGCACGGGAACGACAACGAGATTGATCCAACGCCCTGCCGAATGGAGCCAGCGGTCGGGTAGCGGGCGAAACAACCGTTCCACGACGCGAGGCATGGTCTGTCCCCTTGTCTCAACGATAGCCAATGGAAACATAGCCAATGGAAACACTGTGCGACCGGCGTCTGCCTTGGCGGACCGAGGTCGCGACCCGTCTCGTGGATCAGGCAAACGTACCGGGTCAGTGGACTTCGGTTGTTTCGTTGGTGATCGTCAGGTCCAGCTTGGCGGGCAGGTCGTTCCCGTTGACGATGAACGTAATGTCACCTGTGATGCGCACCGATCCCTTACTTTCCACAAAACGTCCACCAGCGCGGTCGAACAGCAAGACGCTCGACTTTGCGGGCTTCAGTTTGCTCTCTTTCAACTTGAGCGGCAGCGGTGAGTCGTCGGCGATCGTCAGTGCGACCGCCAGCGGTTTGTGGACGATCTTGTCGAGCTTCACGCCGTTCTTTTCGACGGTCCCTGCGTAGGTGTACTGATTCTGGAATACCAGCGCCTGGCCGGCGTCCAGGTTGACCGTTTCCTCTCGCTGCCAGGAGTCACCCGGTTTGACCGGCTTGCCGGGCAGACGGTCTAGTCCTTGATTGGCGGTCGCCGTCAGCTTCTGGGGATCGAACTGGTCCTTGATCTGGTTGCGCAGAGGGTCCGACAAGCCGTTCAGCAGGTTGTTGTCGAACTTGACCTGCCGTACACGATGGTTCTTGTCGTACACCACGATCGCCACCAGCCGGGCCATCACCTTGTGAATATCGCGGTAGACTTCCAGCATCGAATCGCCCCGTTTGTCGGGATTGGCCGAATCAAAGAAATACTCCATCCCCTGGGCACTCACCGAGACCTGGAGCGATTTGGTCCGCTGCCTGACCTCCAGAAGTCCGGCCACATTGCGCTTGCCGACGGTCGATACGGTGGCCGTGATCGACTCGTTCTTGGTAACCGTCTCCATCCCGGCGATGGTGAGTGTCTGCTGCAAGATGGTGATCTCTTGGGTTTCAAATTGGCTCCCCTCTTTGAGCGCCGGCACGAGCGGCACCTGCGTGGAACCCCGGCCGGCCAACAAGAGTAATATAAACGCGGACAAGACAGATTGTCGCAGCATCGAAGTCATCTCCATGAAAGTGGCAGTCGCTGGAGGTAGCACGAGACGCGAGAGTACTCGTGTGCGCTGAACCGATCTTATCACCACCAACTCCCCTAATAGACAGGCCTTGCCAGGGGGTGTCCAGAGCCGATGGTCGGTGTTGCCGGTGTGGACAACGGTCGCGGCGCGTTACTGTCCCCGGGGCTGGCGACGGACCGGCCAAGAAACGTCGCCGCTGGCAGCGGATGCGATGTTCTTGACCAGGTCTAGCCGCCGATTGTCGTTTTCCGCGCCACTTTGAGCGCGGCAAGCATCGCGAATAGGCCGCCGATCACGGCGGCCGCGACTGCCAAGAGCAGGGCGCCGGCGAACAGCAGCAGCGGACCGTACCCTTCTTCCAACCGCGCCGCTCTTGCCAGAGTGCGTTCATCGGCGGGTAGGGGAAACGCCAGGTCGGGTCCCCACGCGGCAGCGAGACCGGTCGTAAACATCAGCACCCCGAAGGTCATTCCGATCGCGGCAGCATAGACCACGTTGCGGAGCAATGAGGGGTGTGATCGGCTGGCTCCCGGGGGACGACTCCGCTGGTCCCGTCGCCGCAGCGCACCGCCGCAGACCCAGCAACCGATCAGTCCGATAATGGCTACCAGAGGATAAAGCCCCCAGGCGACGCGTTTGGTGGTCAGGTAGGCCTCCGGGACTGGTGGCCGCATCGTGAGCGCAATGGCGTTAGCTGGAATGGCGTCGAAACGTCCGCGCAGCAGGTCGCCATCACGCTCCAGGACCGGTGTCACAGCGACCGGCCACCCGCCCGGCAGCTGGATCGTCACGTCCAGTCCACCGAATTCCGCCCAGGCGCGGGCTGGGGCGAGTACGTACGCGAACTGTCGGACCATGGCGGGCCGCGCGAGGTGGATTCGGACCGCTGCGTGATAGCGAACCTTGAGCACCGATGCTCCGGCGGGGACGACGATCGAAAAAGCGAGTGGTCGGACCGTGATCCAGCCCGGGCCGTAGGAAAGGGTGTCTCCGTCGAGGCCAGGCGTCGTCGCGGGGGGCCACCATGCACGGGGTGTATCCGTGTTTTCGGTGCGTGCGCCGGTGATCGGTACGTCGTCGAGTGTGATCGACCAATCTGCGTTGTCCTCGGAACCAAAGGCGAACAGTAGGTCGAGGTGTTGTTCCGGGCCCTCGTTCTGCAGGTAGTATACCGCCTCGACAATGCCGCGCTGTCCCCGCTCCGCGGGGCGCAAATCGATCGACAGCATTTCGCGCGTGATCCTCACACCCTGGATACCAACCGGTTCGGCGATGATCCGGGCCGCAGTGGCCCGCGGCCCGGCGTTGGCCCACACTCCGGACGCGTGGGCCAGGATCAGTACGCTCCCCACGACCGTCCTCAGCGCGCACCGTGCAAGCCGGTCGCGGTCATGGTCCAACCCGGTCATCGTGTCGCGCCTCTCTTCAAGTCGCCGCGTCGCTCGCGGCGCATTGTAACCGCAAAGGCCAGATTGTGCCTTTCCGGTTTGGAGCCCTGCCGCGGTCGCAGCTCGGCCGCCTGTTCGCTTTCGCACCGCTACGGCCACCTCTAAAATGCCCGACCCGTTGCCGCGGCGCGGCCGACAAGTTCCAACGTGTGCCACCGATCGGTCGGTGCGGGATGATCGGCCCTGAAAGATTCGTGCGGCGTTCCTGTGTAGGACCCTGCCTACGCAGGAAATCAGGTCGCGGCTAATCGGCGTCTACGACCTTGGAGGCACGGTCTTGCGACCAAACGAAACCGTCCGCGAACGTGCGCGCCGCGGGCAGGGCATTCATCTCGACGAGATCGTCGACCGATGGCAAGTACCACCGCCACGTGATGTTATTGAAATAGACAATCAGCGCGTCTCCGGATCGACATGCGGCCGCCATTTGGTCCATCTGGTTCTCATATTCAGGCAACGGTTGTTTTGTTGAGCCATCTTGTCTTCCGGGGAGCAACGTGGAGATCCGCCCCGTCCAGAGTCGCAGCGCGTCGGGACCATTGGTGTAGATCTCGCGATCTCCATCAACCGATTGCAGATATGAGATGAGCTCGGAACCTTGCCAGACAGTGGACGTATATCCCTGCCCGTCTTTGTAGATGTCCCGCACGTTGCGGGCAGCCGGCCGTGCGCTAAGACCAATACAGAGCAGCGCCAGCGCCAGGCAGCTGGGCCAGATTCCTTTGCGCGGCAGACTCCGCGATATTGACCACGCCATCGAAACGACGCCGATCGTCATCAGTAGCAGCGGCGGCAGCATGATCCGGGTGTCAAGCGATGTTGACCCGTCCAGAAAGGAGATTGAGAAAAGGACGGTGGCGAGATAAGTGCAAAAGAAAAAGATGCCCAGTGACCCGAGCGTGAACGATGGCGACTGGGTGACACCCGGTTTGCTGTTTCGGCGATACAGAAGAACCGCGGCTGCCAAGACCACCACGCCAGCGATCACGATGAGCAGTCCCTGTCCCCGCAGAGGTAGCGAAACGGGTGACCAGAACTTATACATCGTTTTGACTAGATCCTCGAATTCGGGAAGTGAAACCGGATGCCATCCCAGCCTACGGACTTGAGCTGCTGACTGAGCGTACATGGTGTTCCTGAGAACCCAGCAGCCGATCGGCAGAAGGGCGCACGAGGTGAACAGGAGCGTTTCGCGAATCCGGTTTCGCAGGCTGCGGCCCGACTGCAGAAGTAGTACGCCAATAATAGGTGGTCCCAGGGTGATGCCGACGGCTCGTGTCGTCGCGGCAACCCCGACCAGCAGCGCAGCCGCGACGACTGCGTAGCGGCCGGGATGGCGGATATGCCGAGTTAGCAGGAGCAGGGCAAGTAATGAGAATGTCAGAAAGAGCGATTCGGACATGACCTTTGAGTGTGTTGTAAAGAGTGGCCGTGACGTTAAATAAAATAGGATTGCTAGACCCGTAGCTGCCCGATTGTGGGCGGTGCCCCAGTAAATCGCAGTCGCGAACAAGATCAGATTCGCGCCGAACAAAAGTGCACCCAACACCCGTGCCGCTGCGGGCACGTCGCTATTGCAGCAGATGGAACTGAGTGCCAGGGCTATTGGGTAGCCGGGCGGAAAATGGGTACAGGGCGTTCGCTCGCGGCGCGCGGTGAAGGACTGGTCGCGATCGATGACATACCCCTCTCCATTCAGCAAGTGGCCAGCGAGTTCGATGTATGCGACGCCGTCGGGGCTGACGCCCGGACCGTGAGGTGTCAGCGCGTACATTGTGATCGATGCCAGAACCCCAGCGATCGGAACCATCGCGATTGCGATGCGTGCGTGGCCTGGTGTATCGGTCTGAATGGTCAAGATCGTAGGTCCCTGATAATGCCGCGCGTAGTTAGGCCCGGGTCATCACTACCGTCACCTGCGGAGATCTACGGGTGAGGCGACCGGTCGATACCACGCTACTGTTACTATAATTGGGCCACACTCATACGCGTCTTGTGATCCCGACTCCCGTCGCACCCGCTGCCGGTGGCGTCGGTACCAATGCGGCCGCCAGACGGCTTGCGCGCCGCACTGCACGGGATTCGATTGTGCGGCTCGGTGCGCCCGTTTTAGGGGTGATGTGTGCGCCGCCCGTGACGGGCCTGAGTCGTGTGCTGACGATGGTGCATTGGGGTCACACAAGGCGCTGATGGCGAGGGAAATCCGGAATATGCCGGCGCCTGACGAAGGGGCGAAAGGCGGGCGGCGCTGCGACGGTGGGGTCTGGCGATCGTGACCCGCATTGCGTCTCCGGGCGGCCGAGGATGGTTGACGCGGCACATCACCGGATCGAGAAACCGGGCACCCGATCGCACGGCAGTGCCGAGCGGGTGTCTGATCATCCAGGGGGTAGTGACAGGGGGTAGTGACTTGAGAAGGGCGCCGCGCCCACGCGACCATTTGCGATCGGCCCGGCCTGTTTGCGGCCCGTACGCGCCGACCATTGACTCGGTCTGCCGACCGTCGACAATAGAGAATGCTCCGCGGGAGCGCGGGTTCTTTCGAGTCGGTTTGAACCGGGGAGTGGACCATGCTTTTTCCGCAACAACGGCGCCGTGCGACGCGGCGAGATTTCCTGACAGTCGGCGCCCTGGGGGGGTTGGGGCTTTCTCTGGCCGACGTTTTGCGGTGGGAAGCCAGGGCGGACATCAAGCAGTACACCAGCCGTGAGGGGCGGGCGAAATCGGTGATCCACGTCTTTCTGCCGGGGGGAATCGCCCACCAGGAGACGTTCGATCCCAAGCCGGTCTCGCCTACCGCCTACCGTGGCACCGTCCAGGCGATCGCCACCAAACTCCCGGGCATCCAGTTTTCCAGTCATCTGCCGAGGCTGGCGGAGGTCAACGACCAGTTCACGCTCTGTCGAGCGGTGACGCATCTGCTGGCCGATCACGACGCGGGCGTGCACCAGATGTTCACCGGCTATTCGCCGAGTCCGGTCGTGCGTTATCCGAGCATTGGCAGCGTGGTGTCGCACGAGTTCGGGCCGCGCGGCGATTTGCCGCCCTATATCTGCATTCCAGAAAGACCGAATCGCTTTGCGGGTAGCGGTTACCTCAGTTCAGCGCACGGTCCGTTCGGGCTCGGTAGCGATCCGGGTCTTCCTGGCTTTGCCGTTCGCGATCTGGCCCCACCGAAGGAAATTGGAGTACAACGGGTTCAGCGGGCCCGTGGCATTTTGCGAATGATCAATCGCCGTATCGAGCGTCAGCCGTCGCCACGCTTGGCAGCGATCGATTCGTTTTACGACCAAGCCTACCGGCTGATCACGTCGCGGCAGGCGCGTGCGGCGTTCGATCTGTCGACTGAACCGGTTGCGGTCCAGGATGCGTACGGGAGCAGTGCAGCCGGTCGACGGATGCTGGTGGCGCGAAGGCTGGTCCAGGCGGGCGCTCGGTTTGTCTCACTGACCTACGGCAGCTGGGATAATCACTTCAACATTGCGCCGTCGATCGGCAGTCAGTTGCCCGCGTTCGATCACGCCTTAGCGGGACTTTTGCGCGACTTAATCGAGCGAGACCTATTCGACTCGACGCTGGTGGTTGTGACGACCGAATTCGGCCGGACTCCGAAGATCAACTCGAATGCCGGTCGGGATCATTGGTCACGCGTGTTCAGTGTGTTGTTGGCGGGGGCCGGTATCAAACGGGGCACGGTGCACGGGTCATCCAATCTGACGGCTGGCGAACCGGAGTCGGGAGCGATGTCGGCCCAAGACCTGTTGACCACGGTTTACCACTTGATTGGGATCGTGGCCGACAAGGAGCTCATGGCGCCGGGCGAACGTCCGGTTGAGATTGTCAAGAACGGCCACGTCGTCAAGGAGCTGCTCACCTAAACCGGTGGCGATCTCGTGGGGAAATTCATGTCACAGAGTGACTCGATGCGGCTGTGCGTTTGCGTGTTGCTCGCGCTGACCGATCTGGGATTTGGACAGTCTCAGATGCGGGTCTTACAGCAAATCGAACCCCGCGGCGCGCAGCGGGGTACCCGGGTCGAGTTGACGTTGACCGGGTACGGGCTGGGGACCTCCGAAGAGCTTCTTTTCTACCGCCCGGGCTTNGNGGCANCGAATTTGCGGCCGACGGTCCATGACGGGGAAGGCAAGTCGACGCTCGAANTCACGCTGTCGATCGACGCGGATTGTCCGCTGGGTGAACACTCTCTTCGTGTTCGCACACGGACCGGGATCACGAGCCTGCACACGTTTTACGTCGGCGCGTATCCGCACATCGCCGAGTCGGCCCGAAAAACGACCTTTGAAGAACCGCAGGAGGTTCCGCTGAATCACACCGTGCGCGGCAGAATCGGCGCGGTCGGCGAGGTCGATTGGTACGCGGTCCCGATGCAGGCCAACCAGCGATTGGCCGTTGACTTCCAGGCGGTCCGGCTCGCGCAAGGGCTGTTCGACGGACACGCGGCCGTCTTTGGACCCGCCGGTCGCGTGGTAGCGGAAGCCGACGATACGGGACTCGGTTCACAAGACCCCTTGTTCTCGGTGGTTGTTCCGACCGCGGGGCTGTACCGTGTGGCGGTTCGCGAAAGTGGTTACGGGAACGAGGGGAGTTACAAGGGCCCGCAGGGGCGGTACCTNCTGCACATCGGGACGTTTCCAAGGCCCCTCTCGGTCGTCCCGGCGGGTGGCCGGCCGGGCGAGTCGGTGACGTTCCAGTTCCTCGGTGACGCGCTGGGCCACTTCACCCAGACGATCAAGCTGCCGCCGATCGCCGCGACCAACGCTGGGATCATTCATGTCGCGGCCTCGCGTGACGGGTCGACCGCTCCGACTCCGCACCCGCTGCGTGTCACGCCACATACGAATGTCATCGAGTCAGAGCCGAACGATGTAATCGATCGGGCGACCGCGGCATCGGGGGTACCGCCGCTGGCTTTCAACGGAGTGATCGAAAAAGAGCGGGATGTCGACTGTTTCCGTTTTCGAGCCAAACAGGGGGTCCAATACGTCGCGCAGGTCTTCGCTCGACGGATTCGTTCGCAGCTCGATTCGGTGCTCTCAATCGAGCGACTCGACGGCGTCTCACTGGCCGGCAACGACGATCCGACCCGCCGTCAGCACACGTCGATGTTTAACTACAACACGCATCACGCAGGGTGGTTTGCCCAGGACAGCTTCGTCACATTCAGCGTACCCCAGGACGGTGAGTACGTTGTCCGGGTAGGGGATCAGCTGAAAAAGGGAGGTGTCGACTTTCATTATCGGGTTGAACTCGAAGAAGCCGTGCCGCGCGTCAACCTGTGGGTCCGTCGCAATCCGCCCTATTGGCGGGGGACACCCGGCCAGAGCATCTCGGTCCCGCGTGGAAATCGCTATGCGACGATTCTCAGCTACCACCGCTGGGATTGCCCCAGCGGTATTTCTGCGCGGCCTGAGCAGCTTCCGGCGGGCGTGCGGGCGACGGCACCGCCGCTGACCGGTCGCAATGTGACGACCTACGCCATGGCGGTGCCGGTCGTGTTCGAGGCCGATCCCGACGCCCCGTTGGCCGGACTGTTGACGCGCTTTCGCGCCGAGTCTGTCAGCGGGGATCTGTCGATTCGGGCGACGTACGAACAGTCGGCGTACTACGGTTTGAACCCGCCGAACTACTGCTTTTACGGTGTCGACAACGATCGGTTGGCGGTGGGAGTTTCCGAGGAGTTTCCCGTCCGGCTGAGGCTAATTCCGCCGTTGTCTCCACTGGTCCCGGAGGGCAGACTGACGCTGCGTGTGGAGACGGACCGCGATCCGGCATTTTCACAGCCGGTTCGGCTTGAGCTGCTATACCATCCACCGGGGATCGCCGCCAACCAGAGCCAACCGGTTCCGGCCGGGGCCGGACTCGTCGAGATCCCGCTCGAAGCGGACCGATCCACACCGGCCGGCTCCTGGCCGCTGGTCGTCGTGGCTCGCACCGCCGGACAACTTCACGGTGGTGGAGTCTCGACCCAGATCGTGCCGTTGGAAGTCACTGCTGCGTACCTCGACCTGGCCATCGAACGCACCGTCGTACGGAGCGGCCAGAGCACAGAGTTGGTCGCGAAACTCGAGCAGAAGATCCCCTTCGCAGGTACAGCGACGGTCGAGTTGATGGGGTTGCCCGACGGGGTAACCTCCTTACCGGTAACGATAACGAGTCAGAGTCAAGAGGTAGCCTTACGATTGCGGGTCGCGGCGGGAACGCCCCGCGGCGTCCACAAGACCCTGTTTTGTCGGGTCACCGTCCGCCGCAATGGGCACCCTGTGATCCACGACTTGGGGCGGGGTGGCACGTTGCGAATTGAAACCACCGAGCCGTCCTCAGGAGAGAGCCGATGATCCAGGCGCGGGCGNGCGGCAGNGGGTACCGGCAGCTTCGCGGCGCGACGGCGATCGCGCTGGGCCTGAGCTGCCTCTGGACCGTGGTGGCAACCGGGGCGGAGGNGGTTGTCGAATTGAATGTCTTTCCGCGCCGCGTATCCCTGACGCATCGACGCGACGCGCAGCGTTTACTGGTACAGGCGCGTCTGGCGGACGGTCGCACGCGCGACGTGACCGATCTCGCAGAGTGGCGTCTGGCGGACGAGACTCACGTCCAGCTCAGGAGCCATGCGCTGCGTCCGCTTGCCGACGGGAAGACGACTCTCGATGTGGGCTATGCCGGACGAAGGCTCTCGGTGCCCGTTACCGTCTCAGGCGCACAGGCCGATTTACCGATCAGCTTCTCGCGCGATGTGATGCCCGTCTTTCTGCGAGCGGGTTGTAACAGCGGTTCGTGCCACGGCGCGTCGCGCGGACAGCGCGGTTTCCGGTTGTCGGTTTTCGGGTTTGACCCCGATGGGGACTACCACCGGCTGACGCGTGAATTCGTCGGCCGGCGGATCAACCTAGCGGTTCCCGGGCAAAGTCTGCTGCTGCTGAAACCGACCGAGCAGGTTTCGCACGACGGGGGCGAGCGGTTTGCGATCGACAGCGAACTCTACCATAGACTCCTCGAATGGCTCGAGGAGGGTGCCCTGCGCGATGTGGGTGAAGTCCCGCAGCCGGTTGCACTCGATGTCTACCCACCCGAGGTTGTGCTGGATGGGGGCGCACAGCGTTTCATCGCTCGGGCCCGCTATTCCGATGGAACCGACCGCGACGTCACCCCACTAACGGTCTTCAGCAGCAGCAATCCCACGGCTGCCACGATCGCAGCCGATGGTATCTTGACCGCGGGCAAGCGCGGGGAGTCATTGGTGCTCGCCCGCTTTGACACGTTCAGTGTCGGCGTTCCCGTGATTGTCGTTCCGCCGGAGGGTGCGTTTCACTGGCCCGACGTCANCGNCCGCAACTATATCGACCAACTAGTGCAGACGAAGCTCCGTAAACTGCGCGTCCTCCCNTCACCGGTTTGCGACGATCAGACCTTCTTGAGACGTGTCACGATCGACACGGTCGGCCTCTTACCAACGCGTTCGGAGTACCGGGATTTTCTGGCTGACGGAGACCCGAACAAACGCCGGCAACTCGTCGAGCGTCTGCTGGCGCGGCGCGAGTTCAGTGACTTGTGGGTCACGAAGTGGGCCGAGTTGTTACAGATCGACCGGATCAAGGGGGGATTTTTTGGCTGGTTGGCGAAGAACTACAACGCCAACGTCGGGATCGACAAAATGGTGCGAGAACTGTTGACCGCCGAAGGGGGCTTCTTCCGAGATCCGCCGGTACAGTATTTTCGGCGAGTCAAGGAGCCGACCAAGCTGGCCGAGAACGTTGCCCAAGTTTTTATGGGGACGCGCATCCAGTGCGCGCGGTGCCACAACCACCCCTTCGATCGCTGGACGATGGACGACTATTACAGCTTTTCCGCTTTTTTCGCGCAGCTCGGATCGAAGCACAATTGGGAAGACACGCGTGAGTTGATCGTCTTCAACACCGGTTCAGGTGAAGTCCGGCACCAGCGGGACCAGCGTGTCATGCGACCGAAATTTCTCGGCGGTGCGGTCCCCGAGATTCAGGGCCGCGACCGCCGTGCCGTGTTGGCCGAGTGGTTGACCTCGGAGGACAATCCCTGGTTCGCTCGCAACCTTGCGAACATCATCTGGGCGCAGTATTTCGGGCGTGGCATCGTCGATCCAGTCGACGACGTACGGGTCAGTAACCCTCCGTCGAACCCCGCGTTGTTGGATGCCCTGAGTCGCAAGTTGGTTGAAAACGGCTTCGACTTCAGGCGCCTCATTCTGGATATTGCCAGTTCACGGACGTATCAGCAATCCACCGTCTATGACGCGTCGAACCAACACGACCAAACGAATTTCTCTCACGCGCGGTTTCGCCGGCCGAGGGCCGAGGTGTTGCACGATTGCATCTGCCAGGCGACCGATAGCCCGACACGCCTAGGCGGTTTCCCGCTCGGCACGCGCGCGGTGCAGATGCCGATCGCCTCGATGAGTACCTATTTTCTGAAGACGTTCGGGCGTTCTGACCGCGATACGGTTTGTACGTGCGAAGTCGATGTCGAACCCTCTCTCTCGCAGGCACTCCATTTGATCAACGGTGAGACAACCTGGGGGAAGATCAAACGCGGCGGTCTGGTGGGGCGGCTGCTGAAGCAGCACAGCGATCCGCAGCGGGTGATCGAGGAACTCTACATCCGTTGCCTGACCCGCGAACCGACGGACCAGGAGACTGCGCGACTGACGCCGCTGCTCAATCAGACTGACGGTCACGAGCAGATACTGGAGGATGTCTTTTGGGCGTTGTTGAATTCGAAGGAGTTTTTGTTCAACCATTAACGGGCTTGATGCGATACCCGCGCCAAGTCGTCGAGGGCGAAGAACATGGCAGGCCACGTTGAGGGCGGGCGAGAGGTCGACAGCGAAACGCAGGAAAGTACCGCATTCGGTCTGCTGCAACTCGCCATCCTCCTCTGGATGGTTTTGGTTTCGGCAAACACCGATCCCGCACGCGCGGCTGACCCACAGCCGTCGGTTGCCCGGGTCAACTTCAAAGACCATATCCGTCCCATCTTTGCGAAGCACTGTTTTGGCTGCCATGGGGCCGAGGGCGCTCGTGCAGACCTCGACCTGACGCGGTACGCGAGCGTGTTGGCCGGCGGCAGTTCGGGCAAAGTGCTCGCCGCGGAAGACCCAGGGCAGAGCCGGTTGTATTTGCTGGTGACGCACCTGGAGCAGCCGAACATGCCGTTGAAGCGAGCGCAGTTGCCGCGCGGTGACCGTGACCGGATCAAGCAGTGGATCGAAGGTGGTTTGCTGGCGACGGCGACGAGTCAACCGCTGAAGGGGGGCGGTGCGCGGTCGGTGTTGAGTCTGCAGTTGCCGCCACGGGTGCCTCCAGCAGGCGGTCCCCCGCTGCCCAGTGACTTGCCCGCCCAGCCCCTCCGCGCCACGCGGCGCGCCAATGCGGTTGTGGCGCTCGCCGGCAGCCCCTGGGCTCCGTTGATTGCGGTAGGCGGCCCCGAACAGGTCGTTCTATATCACGCCGAGCAGCGGAGACGGATCGGCATCTTGCCGTTCGCCGAAGGTCTACCGCATTTGTTGAAGTTCACCGCCGACGGGGAGAGGCTGTTGGCGGCGGGCGGCGCAGCCGGGACGTCGGGCAGCGTTGTGCTCTGGAACGTGATCAGTG
>PADE01000294.1 GCA_002702965.1 Planctomycetaceae bacterium | reverse complement strand
CGCAAGGGTGGGATCCTGACCTGCCCCCGTGAATGGTACCACTAGTTAAGTGGTAATCTTCTTTCTGTGATTGGCTGCGGGACCAGCCTCAGGCGCCGGTGGTCTATCGCCCAGCGAACTGTGCAGCCGCACGGTGTTGTCGCAATCCGCCATCCAACACCACCCCGAGTCTACATCCCGTGCATGTCACTCCGGAACCATCCCGCGTGCATTGGCAATGACTACGACACCCTTCTGAGTGGTGAGATCGTCACTTCCGCAGCCTGCTGGATCAGTTCATCGCTGCCTACCATCGTGGTGCGTGTCCTGCTCTGGATCATCCTAACCGAACCGGATCGAGAAATTGCCGGTTGCTGCGTGGACGCCACTGGCTTGCGGGAAGTCTTCAGCGAGCGATGGAAACCGCACAGCATCGGGACAGATTGGCTAAGAATCAACCGGTTGAGATTACGATGTTTCGGCTTTCGAAAGCGTAAAACTCTCCTGCACTTAACGGTCGGTGGAGTTTGTTGGCCCTACGGTGCGGACGACGCTTTTGAATGTCACAGGAAGCAGCATGGGTGAGTTTCAATTCTCACAAGATCTTCGACAACCAGTTTGGTCGTTTTACTCTACCGCACCCAAAAGCTACGTTTGATACGCGTAACGTTGCCATGGTGATCTTTCACCGAGACGGTGAGAATGCCGCGCGATAGAGTGGCGATCGGTTGCTTCAGTTTCCATTCGAAAACACCATCCCCGACACCCTCGAACTGAGGCGAGAGATTCTCACCGGCAGCCACACCGCCGAGGTCGAAATCGGCGGTGACGGTGAAGCTCTTCATCTCCAGCCCGCTGTAGTAATCATGCATGCCGATCAGGATGCGACTGAATCGTTCGTTTCGTCCGGCGCGCGGCTGATTGATCGTCAGCGTGGGGCGTGTTTCATCATCCATCCACCCGCTCCCCAGACCCAGCTTTGAGCCATCGGCAGCATTGAAGTCGAGATCGATCGGGCAACCCAGGTCGATCCAGCGAAAAATCGTGCGGCGATCTTCTTCGGAGAGCGGTTTGACCTTACCAGCTTTGACGGCTGCGGGCGGTGGCATGATGCTGCCGGTGTAGTCGACATCTGCCAGTCTGATGTTCTGTCGATCGGAACCATCGACTGGCTTGTCGGCGATCTGAAGAGTGGCAGGATCTCCCGGTACCTTGGCCGTGGGAAAATCGTCATTCGCCCAACCGTCGTTTCGTTGCCCAAGGATTTTCCAGGCGAGCAGACTCCGTCGGGATTGATAGACGCGTACGTAACGCGACACCTGCGGCAAGACCCAACGGTTCGCCACATGCTCGCGACCGGCACGATCGAGAGCTCCACGCACCAGCATGGCGTAAGTCGCCGGAATCTTTCCGCCTGGCTCGCTGCGAAACATGCCACCCCCGCCGCGTCCTTTGACCATCTCCAGGTCGTTCAGTACCAGCTTGGCAGCAGGTCGGGCGATGTCTTTCCCATGACATGCCGCACAACTTCTCACGAAAATCGGCAGCACGTGTCGGAAGAACTCGACGTTGACTGCCCCTGTCTTCTCAAAGCGGATCCCCGTCGTATTCTCACTGTCCCAACGCTTTCCCGATTCGTCGTGCTTCTTGGATGTCAGCAGCGGAGTTTGCGATGCCAAGTCGAGGACCGGGTAGTCCGCCCGTGCAGCGCGGGTGAGTGAGAATTCAGTTGGTTGCTGGCTATGGGCGTGGCAGCCGCCGCAGTCGTGACGAACTTCACCGGGACGAACCTGATGCCACGTCTGTGCCATGTTGAGCATCATGCCGTGCTTGTCCAGCATCTGAAACGTGTAAGACGTATCCGCAGGGATACGTACCAGAAAACTGGTGTCGGGGTTGCCGTCCGGGTCTATCGGTTGCGACCCGTCGGGCTGAAACTTGCGCACGGGAATCTCTCCCAGGATGCGATACCGTTCGTCTCCCCAGTTCCAGAATCGCCTCTTGCGTTGAGAGGTCGGCTCTTGGGCGATGATGCGAATCGCATGCACGTCCTCGTTCTCGTACAGTCCGCAGTCCGAACCCTGATTGAACCAGTGGTCGACCCCCGGACGATACGAATTGAACGGTCGCAATCCTCGCAGCTTGTCTTGTCGACGACTGACGGCCGTCACGCTTCCTTCCGTAATCGCTCCACCGGTGACACTCTCCCGCTTGTACAAGCTCGACGTTCCTACCAAGCCAAATGCAGATCCCTCGGGTAGGTGCGCAGACGCAGTTCCGTCGTTCGCGGGGGGTGCTTTCCTGGCCGGCCCGTTGACTCCGTAAACCCGCTTGTAGGGTACGACCGGACGCGGCCATTGCTCGTTGTATTTCGGATTGTTCTTGATCAACAGCATCTGCGCAGGTTCGTCGATGGGGTTTCCGTTACGGATCAGATAGATGCCAGAATCGATCCGTGGAAACCAGAACCGTCGATAGCTGCCGTTGGAATTTACCGAGCCGGGTGACCAGACGGCCAGCAAGTGATTGTCGGGCGCGCCACAAGGGTGCGTAAACTTGCCAACTCGTGGTGATTTGGGATCATCGCGGACCGAAAGGCCCGCCGGTGAGTCGAACGAACTGACGAACCGAGTGACCGATTTCAGCCCATAGGGTGTGAAAGAAAATCGCGGCCGTCGGGTATTTTCTTGCGGCGGATTGCGGGAATCCGTTCTGTCGGCCGGGCCGTATGCTGAGTGCCCTTTCTTCACGGCTACGGGCATCCTGTATAACGTGCCAAAGCCAAAGTTGTTCAGGTTGTAATACGCTTCAAACACGATCGAGCCGTCGGATAACTGCGTGTGGAAGTGGTACACATCGGAACCTTGGAAGCTAGAAACAATCGGCCCCCAACCGGTTCCGTCCGGATAGATAAACCACAGACCCCAGTTCCGCAAGTCGCGCAACCCCTGGCTTTCATAGCTGGAGAACATCACCCGTCCATCGCGCAGAATCACTGGATGCAGGGCACTGGCGATGTTCAAGTAGCCGATCATCTCGACGTTCGCGCCATCGTCATCCATTGTGAAGAGCTGGAACGAACCCCGTGTGTACGTCTTGGGAGCTTCAAACAGGTTGCGATTACTGGTGAAAACAATGCGTCCCCCCGGTGCTGGGCAGGGTCCTAAATTGAAAATCGGTGTACCCTTCGTCTCCTTTTCCGTCAGAATTCCCGTGTTGGGTGTACGTTCCTGATGCGTCAGCCGGACGATTTTCCGTGTGCCGAGGTGAATTTTGTAGATGTCCGAACCGCCCGCTGGAAACCCCCATGCGGCCTGCCTTGTCTGGTCATGAAACAGGACGTAGTAAACCCATTGACCGTCGAACGAAACGTACGGATCGGCCACCGCCCCCTTTCCTCCATCGACCAGCACCTCTTCGCTGCCGTCAGGATGGAGTAAAATCAGGTCGCTTCCCGAGTCGACATTCAGAGGATTGAACACCTCCGCCCAGCGCGTCGCTTTTTCATCTCCGAAGCGTGGAGCTCGAACATAGGCAATGTCGTAGTCCCACTTGACGGATTTATCTGTCGCAATGCCTGGTACTTCGACCCCGAGCTTTCCATCACCTTCCGTGTCGGCAGCAAATGAGGAAGTTGCCAGAAGCAGGAAGCCCGTGCAGAAATGTGCCGCACTCGCGTTCATGATTCCTCGCCTTCGTCAAGATATGCTGATCGTCACGAGACCAATGCTGCGACAAACGTCTTTCGTTTGCAAGCCGCATACCTTCTCGAAGAGGGAGTCCGGGAGGTCAAGAGTCAGCAGGTTGAACAAAATGCAAACGCCTTTCGCGAGCGGCGGGCGTTGCAAAACGCTTTGAGTTAATCGGGCGTCAGCCAAATGGTTGAAATCAACCACTTCTGAACTCCATCGGCGTCCACACACCAACCGGTGATTTCTCGATCACGTCCGGTTAGGATGATCCGCAGCCGGACTTCTGACGCCATGTCAGAAGCATGGAGACGTTCGGTTTTTCCCAAGGTCATCGAGGAAGGGTCGCCAACATGCGGGTCATGAAACAACCATTTCTCCTGTTCGCACTGCTCCTGTTGTTAGTAGGGTGTGGGAAGCAGGAAGAAGCTGCGGACCACACGGCAACACCACAGACTCAACCTAAGGCCAGCGCCGCAAAGCAGGAAGAACCGACCACATCCGCGGAGACAGATCATCCCTGGGATACACCCACCCGCTTAGGTCTGTTTATGGCTCGGAACATTGAAGATGCGAGTGGCTTGTCCGGTCTGGTTGGCATCGCACCCGACCTATACGCCGATAACGAAGGAGAACAGAAGGCATCTGCCCTACACGAGATTGCATCGGCCTTGGTTGAGGCGGAAGACAGTGATCACGCTGTGGCAACCCTGAAGCAAGCCGTGGAAGTGGCTCAGACGATCAAGATTGCGAGCAATAAGGCAGATGCCCTGACGTACCTTGCTTCGGCTCTGGCCAAGATGGAAAACAAGGAACTGGCTGTGGCAACCTCCAAACAAGCCGTGGAAGCGGCCCAGAAGATTGAGGAAGCGGACAAGAAAGTGGCAACGTTAGTCACCATTGCCTCGACTCAGAATGAGGCGGGAGACAAGCCACAGGCTTTGGTAACTCTGAAGCAGGCCGACGAAGCGTCCCAGAAGAATCAAGCGGGTCAATTCGAGATTGCCCTGCTGCGTGTGAAGATGGGTGATAGTAAGCGAGCTTTAGGGCTGGCCCAGAAGATTGAGGACGCGGGAACAAAGGCAATTGTTTTAAGACAAATTGCCTGGGCTCTGGTTGAGATCCCGGATAAGCAAGAGGCTTTGGTAACTTTGAAGCACATTCTGGAAGGGGCCCAGAGCATTGAGGATGAGAGTGAGAAGGCCTCATTTGAGGCATCCGTACTAAATGCGATTGCGAACTCTCAGATTGAGTTGAAAGACAAGCAAGGGGCTGTGGCAACTCTGGCCCAAGCGAGGGAAGCGGCCCAGAAGATCAGTGTTGACCGGCGAGACGTTACGGGCACGGGTTCGGCAAAGGCAACTGCTTTACATATGATTGCGAACTCTCAGATTGAGTTGAAAGACAAGCAAGGGGCTGTGGCAACTCTAGCCCAAGCGAGGGAAGCGGCCCAGAAGATCAGTGTTGACCAGCGAGACAGTACGGGCACGGGCTCGGCAAAGGCAACTGCTTTACGCGACGTTGCCTCGGCTCAGGCTAAAGCGGGAGACCAACAACAGGCGACCGTGACCTTCAGCCACGCCGTGGAAGCGGCTCACAAGATCAAGCCGCTTTTCCCGGGGGATGATGGCGGGAAGATAGTGTCCCTGAGCGGCATTGCCTCAGCTCAGGCGAAGGTGGGAGACAAACAACAGTCGCTGGCAACCTTCGAACAAGCCATGAAAGTGGCTCAGAACGTTAGAAATGTCGATTTTAGGGCATCTGCTCTAAGGGACATTGGCGCCGCTCAAGCAAAGGGGGGACTCAAGCCGCAGGCTTTGGCAACCCTGAAGCAAGCCATAGAACTGGCCCAGAAGTTCAAGGATGCAGCCAACAGGGCACACCACCTTGGTGCTATTGCCTCAACTCAGATTGAGGCGGGAGACAGACAACAGGCTTTGGTAACTCTGGCACAGGTCGTGGGACTCGCTCAGAGGGAGCAGAATGCGTTCTCGAAAGGATTTCTTCTAATAGATATTGCCATGATGTTGGTTACTGACCCTGTCTCGGATAATAAGACATATGAATGGGGTGAACCAGTTCGTCGCATGAAGACATCTTTCACACCCAAGGAGAAACAATTGGCCAGGCTCTTTGTCAAAGTGATGGGAGGGAACTGACTCGCTAGCCACCTGACGCACATCCTGACTGAGTTGCCGTAGGTTGCGTGGCGGGTCGTTCTTCGATCCTCCGTCGTCCGTCCGTTCCGCCTACCGTTTCTCCAACCCTCGGGTCTTCCGCCACCTTCTTGGTTTCCGTGTGGCCAGAACTTACCCCTTATCCCCCCAACCCCTTACCCGCCGCAGTCACGNCCGGAACGACTCGGAAGCCGACCAGGATTCTTGACCGGACCTCTGGGTCGGACAGGGCGCTGTCGGGAGTCGTTAGCCATAGCTGGACNNGGAGTCACCGCGCGGTGACTCCAAGTCGCAGAGTGCTGGCAGACCGGGATCAGTGGAACTCGGGGATGTGTAGCTAATTTGGCTAATGGACGCCAAGTTGCGGATTGCAGTCCCTGATGTCGAACTCCAATTACCTCAGAGGCGATCCCTGATGCCCGAACTCCTGCTGCGCAACATGACCGCTCAAGAAGTCCCCGACACGCTGGAATTCTTGGGTTCTTTNAAGTAGCAGAGTGCCTGAGTCATCCGCTGGTACACTTCGACGGCTTGCCGTAGTTGGGCAAGGTCGATCCACTCGCCNGTAGTATGAGCTTGGGCAATGTTGCCCGGACCGAGAATCACCAATTGAAGGTGCTCTTTGAATGCGTGAGCATCTGTGCCAAACGGCACGGTTCCCGGTTTCGCCGCGCCCGTGATCCGCAACCCGGTCTGTACGATTTCTGCGTCGGGGGAAATGTAGAACGGTGAATTTTTCCCGGAGGAAACTTGCAGACCATACTTCTGTGCCTTTTCCGTCACCATAGCGATTAGGTCATCACTCCGATCGTCGGGCATCGGTCGAAAACCGAGTGTGCAGACTGTCTTGGCCGCCGACACATTCTGTTTGCAGCCCCCGTCGTCCAGGACCATGTTAAACCCGTTCGTAGGCGGGTCAAATTCGTGGTTCATAAACGACTCATCGGTCTTCAATAGTTCTGCCAACTCGGCCATTTCGCCCAGGAAAGGGGCGATGAGAAAGTTGGCCGAAAGACCTCGATCAGTGCTGGTATGTGCCGCCTTGCCGTGAGCCGTCACGGTGATTCGTACACCGCCCTTATGGGCGTAGACCGGGACCAGGCAAGTCGGTTCAGCGATGACTCCATATTTCGGGCGAGCTGAGTTGAACAAGCGTGACTCGGTGGCTACCTGTCGGGCTCCTTGACCGGTGGTCTCTTCATCNGCCGTAACGACAATGAACAGCGGCCGGNTGAGCCTGTTTGCATCAATGGACGCACCGGCCACAAGTGTTGCGGCCAGCGGTCCCTTCATNTCGCAACTGCCCCGGCCGACAAGACGGCCCTCCTGGACGACCGAGTTAAAGGCGTCGCCCCACTCGCCCTCAGGAACAGTATCCGAATGCGAGAAGAACCCAAGACCATCAGGTCCTTCTCCCTTCTTTGCAACCAAGCTGGCCTTGCGCTCGCCATTCGCATCGGTGTACTCCAGACGTTCGACCTCGAAGTCGCTCCGTCTCAACGTCTCTTCCACGACATCAGAGATCTCTGCATTCGATCTCCGGCTGACGGAGTTGATCGCCACCAGTTTCTGCGTTATCTCACCAACATCAAGTTGCATTGACCTGCCCCCATGGACGGCACCAGTTTTTGCATCAGGTTCAGCATAGCATTTCCCTTGAAGAGATTCTCGCTCGGCAAGCTCCCCCGATTCATCGCATTGCCGGTGCGGTGTCGCTGCTGAGATGAATCGCCGTCAGCAGGGGCGACTCTACCGTTCCATCGCCACGTCCCGTACACTCGGGTTGCCAGATTGATCGTTCCCATTTATCGATGGCGTGCCCGAACGGAGAATCACAATGATGCTTCTCTTCGCGGCCCTCCTGCTGTTCGCCGTGCTGCTGGCTCTCACGCAGGGCCGTGCGGACGAGCAATGGATGCCCTGGAACATTGCGGTGGACGGAGTGGCCGACTTCCGCGCGGAGGGGCGGCACACCCACATCTCCGAGCTGCTGTGAAACGGTGCATCCCTCGTCGAAGCCCGTGAATTGGCCCGCCATAGCAAACATCCGCGTGACGACAGGCTACATCCACACCGGCCTGGACGACCAAGCCAGCGCCGTGGCGGCAATTCCCGTACCACAGATTCCGCGTCCTCCATTCCCAGACAAGAATCCCTGGGAGTGAACCGTGCGGCAAACCCTGTCATTTGTCGTCATCGGCTGGCAACAGGGCGACCATGGAACTGGCCATCGTTCACGACGAAAACCCCTGCGGTGACAGGGGGTTTCAGGTTCTTTGTCCGCCCCTGGCGCTGGATGGCACCAGGGGCGAAAAGTGGAGGCGGCGGGAATCGAACCCGCGTCCAGAGAAACGCAATGGGAGACACCCCAAAGACTTACGAAAACGGACGATCCGCTTGCAGCACATTTGCAGCCATGTGACAGCACTGGCAGTCACTCACTGTCACCGGGCGCGCTGGAGCTGGCCGAGTTGATCAACGCCTGGCCGTTGCTCTCGGCCGATCTCAGACAGGCCATTCTGGCAATTATTCGTTCAGCGGACGTGATCGCCGACGCAGGGCTGGTGCACATCAAGGGGCTGACACAGCTGGAAAGGCTCACCCTCTCTCGCACCAAGACCACCGACGTGGGGCTGGTGCATCTCAAGGGCCTGACCGAGCTGCAGAAGCTCTGGCTCAGCGGAACCCAGATCACCGACGCTGGCGCCGCCGAACTGCAGAAGGCGTTGCCCAACTGCAAGATCAAGAAGTAACCCCGCCGCCTCTCCTGCCGCCGGTGCGGGTCCCGGTTGCTAGCCACACGCCGCCGCGCCAGCCACTATATTGGTGGCGTCTGGATAGGTTGACCGAAGGAGCTGCACAACCGAGTAGGTGGGAGCGTTGAAATGAACACGGCGATCCTCACTGAAGAGTATCGCGCCGGCGGTTTTGTGGTCGCTCGTGGACTGTTTGGAGCTGATCTCTTGCGAGATGTAACAGCAGAAGTTGAGCGTGTCGTGCAGGATGCTGCATCCACTGCTGATCATGGCCGCGTGTACTTCGACGACGAGAGAGAGCAACCTGCGGCGCGAACAGCGTCAGCGGTGCGCTGTGTCTTTCGCATCCAGGACCGCTCGCGCTACCTGCGCGAGCTGCTCCATTCGGCNCTAATGCTCGATTTGGTGCGGCCGCTCCTCGGCGACGAGCCGGTTGCCGACGGGATCCAGTACATCGACAAGCCGCCCCTTGCGAGCTACGAGTTTCCCTACCATCAAGACAACGCCTACATGTTCTATGAGCCGCCGCGTGCACTGGCTGCGACTGTGGCGCTCGATCGGCAGCTCGCCGACAGCGGCCCGATCGCCTGCCTGCGTGGCTCGCATTCGCTTGAAATCCTGCCGCACCGCCCGTCGGGGGTGCTCGGTGCGAGCCGGGGGCTGGTCGACCTGCCTGACACGGCGACGTACCCAGAAGTGGTTGTGGAGATGGAAGCGGGCGACGTTCTCGTCCATCACGCGAACGTGATTCATCGCACCGCCGCCAACCGCACTTCGAGCCACCGGCGCAACTTGGGCTTCATCTATCATGGTGCCGGTGNGACGAAGGACGCCGAGGCGAGCGCCGCGTACGAGGAGGAACTCATCGCACACAACACTTCGACAAAACACTAACATCAACTATGGCATTGCCCAAACCAGGCGGCGGCCCTCAAAAACTACTTGACCGGGAGACTTGAATGAACCACCACGGAATCCGTTTCAGCAAGCACATGATCCGTTACGCCGCTGCGAGTCTCCTGGCAGTTTGTGTCAGCGTCGGAGTCGTCCGACCCGCANTCTCGGCGACGCCTCTCGTCATCAAAAACGTTTCGTTGTTTGATTCGAAGTCAGGNCGCATGCTGGACGACCGGACGATTCTGATCGAGGGAGATCGCATCCGCGCCGTCGGCACTCCCAATCGTCAGCTTGAGACTCCGGCGAAATCGCAAGTGATCGACGGGAAGGGCAAATTCGTCATTCCCGGCTTGATCGACGCGCACACTCACATGGTGCATCTCTCGAAGTTCATGCACGTCACCGGTGATGAATTCCTGCCGATGTTTCTGGCGGCCGGCGTGACAACGGTTCGCAGCACCGGCGATCCCATCGTCGCCCAGGCAGGCGTCGCCAATTTCGCCAGGGCCAACCCGCACCTCTGCCCACGTGTTTTCATGGCCAGCCCCCTCATCGATCGCAATCCCCCCATTCACGGCGACGTCGCCTTTCCTCTGACCGACTCGTCTCAGATTGCGCCGTTCGTTGCCGACATGGTCAAATGGAAGGTCACTACTCTCAAAATCTATGCCGGGACGGGCCGAGAACTGGGCCGAAAGGTGATCGAGGAAGGACATCGACACGGATTGAAGGTCACCGCGCATCTGGGGGCATACAGCGCACAGGATGCCGCCGCCGACGGAATCGACTGCCTTGAACATATCGAGTCGGTGCTCTACTTCAGTATCCCGGCAGGGGCAGGCTTCGGGCTCGAGTCGAACTCTCAGCTCGACCTCCGAAATCCCAAATGTCAATCGTTGCTTGCTCTCCTGGCGAAGGAAAAGGTCGCAGTCGATCCCACAATTACCGTCTTTCGAAACATGCTGTACCTGAACGACATGAAGGAGTATTACGAACACCCCGATGTCGCTCACTGCCCGAAACGGATGCGCGATTATTGGACTCGATTTCGTATCGCGCACAAACTGGATCCCGCAACACAGCAAGTGCGCCGCCGCCTGATTGCCAAGTACTTGGAACTGACGGCGTTGCTGCACCGCCTAGGAGTGACTCTCCTCGTCGGGACTGATGCGCCTGAGCCGTTTGTGCCGCCGGGATTCTCGCTGCACCAGGAACTTGAAATGTACGTCGAGGCGGGCATTTCGCCTGTCGACGCCCTCAAAGCTGCGACGATGAATAACGCCGCAATACTAGGGCAGGAGAAGAACCTGGGAAGCATCGAACCGGGAAAACTGGCTGATCTCGTCATCCTGAACGCCGACCCGACCAACGAGATAAAGAACACTCGAGAGATCTACCGGGTGGTTCGCAGCGGAATCGTCTGTAACCCGGCGGAGGTGTTGAAGGCCGTTCCCCGGAATTGAACGCCAGCCGGCGACTCGCGAGCATTGGTTACAGTGCTTTGCTGAACTAAACCCGGGGATGGATTAGTACTCGTCCACGAACTGCTCGTGGACCCAGAAGAATTCGCCGCTCTTGTTCTGGACTCGCACCAAGCCACCGAAGGTTGACACGAAAAGGCCGACACGAATGGCACTGTCACGTAGCGGTTGGTGCGCGGGAGGCTGGCGCGACGGCGTGTGGCCAGCAACCGGACCCGTACCGGCGGCAGGAGCGGGCGGCGGGTTACTTGTAGATCTTGCAGTTGGGCAACGCCTGCTTCAGTTCGGCGACGCCCGCGTCGGTCACCTGGGTGTCGTCGAGATGGAGCCACTTCAGTTTAGTCAGCCCCTTAAGGTGTACCAGGCCGGCGTCGGTGACCTGGGTTTCCTGGAGGTAGAGACTTTCCAGCTCCGTCATCCCTTTGAGATGCACCATCCCGACGGCGGTGATCTGGGTGTCTTCGAGGTCGAGACGAGTCAGCTTCGTCAGCCCCTTGAGATGCACCAGTCCCGCGTCGGTGACCTGGGTAAGCCCGAGGCCAAGCTCCTGCAAACTGGTCAGCTCCGTCAGATGCGCCAGCCCTGCGTCGGTGATCTGGGTTTCGGAG
>PADE01000293.1 GCA_002702965.1 Planctomycetaceae bacterium | reverse complement strand
CGGTGGCGCTTCGCGGCCGGCGCCAGAGGGAGTGGGACCCTCCTGGGAGCAGCCAGCCCCGAAAGGGCCGCCGCAAGATCTAATCGCGCGACCGATCGCCAACCGTTTCCCGCATCAGTTGGGGTCGACGATCCGACTCAAGGTGTGGTCGTGGTACCGTAGGAACTTCCAGTCGTCGGTACGAAACGGGACCGCGGGAAGGCCCTCCCGGTTGTACAGGTTGATGCGGCCCGGGTTGGCCGAAAACCCGTAGCGGACCGCGACCGGTCTCTCCACCTGGGGAGACGAGACTACCACCTGACCGCTCTCGATCACCGCCTCGGCCCAGCGCCACTGGCGATCGGCACCGGCGATCGCAAACCCCTCCAATCTGTCGGTCGGTTGCGGCAACCCGGGATCCGCACCCGCCAGGGGGAGGCCGTCGAGGTGGTCGATCGGTTCTGCCGCTTCCCGGCTTTGACCCGTGGACTTCCTGGCCGCCATCAACCCGCCACCAAGATGCGCGAAGNGGAGCGTGATGCGGTCGCCCGATGTCTGCATCGACCGGTAAACCGGGCCGCTGGCGACGAGCGTTTTCCTGCCGTAGTCATTGGCCAGGGCCATCAGCGCAAGCCGCCGGCCGACGTCGTACTTGTTGGAGGGGTGGATGTTGCCCGCCTCGCCGACATCGATCGTCACCGCCATGCCCGTCTTCACAACCTGACCCGCGACCTGGCCCTGCGCTTCGCGAATCCGAGCCCAACCGGTGCCTCCCTGCGGATCGTTGTCGGGCCCGATGCCCGATCGGCCGTGTTGCACATAATTCGGCAACTGCACGAAATAGAACGGAAAGTCACCCTGGTCCCAGGCCCTTCGCCAGCCGTTGACCAGGGCCCGCATCTTGTGCAGATAGGATTCCCCCTCGTTTCCGTTCGACTCGCCCTGGTACCAGATGGCACCGCGGATCGCGNAGGGCAACAGCGGGTGAATCATGCCGTTGAAAATCACCGTCGGCGCGGTGTAATCGAAGCGGCCGCTGACCCGCTCCGCGATCTGATCCGACCACCCCCGCAGAGCGGGGACCGAGCCATAACCGGCGGGCGGAATCCAGGGCTCGATCTTCGACCCTCCCCAGGAGGCGTGGACCAGCCCGATCGGCACGCCCAGTTCACGGTAGAGCTCGCGGCCAAAGAAATACGCCACCCCCGAGTAGTGCCGCGCGCTGGCCGCGGTGCACACCTGCCAGCCCGCTCCCTCGGNCTCCACCGTCGCGGCTCGATCGACCGGACGGGGCATCAAGGGGACCTTTCTGATCTCCCTTTGTTTTCCAAATTCGGACAGACCGACCGCATTGCGATCATCACCGAGCGGCTGCGCCGCCATGATCTGTGGCAGCCGGATCAGCCGGAACNTCGGCAACTCGGCGCCGGGAATTTCCACCCGCAGGTGGGGTACACAGCGCTTCAGCGGCCAATCCATGTTCGATTGCCCGGAGCAGACCCACACNTCGCCGAACAGGATGTCCCGCAGTACGACCTGGCTGCTACCCTCGATCGAGAGCGCGAACGGACCACCCGCCGGGTGCGCCGGCAGGGTGACCGACCACTGGCCNCGCNGGTCGGNGGTGCCGGTGACGCGGACGGCCCCGAGCGTCACGGTCACCCGCTGGTCAGCCCGATCCCAGCCCCAGATCTTGACCGGCTGATCCCGCTGGAGCACCATGTGGTCGCCGATCAATCGCGGCAATGTGACCGCACCGCGCGCCGCGGCTGAGAGCAGCGCGACCCCAAGGATCGCGCACGGCAACAGACGTTGTCTGGTTNTCACTGGTTTCCCGTCAACGAGNGTCTTCAAGCCGGGCGACGACGCCACTGCGCGGNTCGGCAGTCAATCGCACCGATCGACGTGATCGCCCCCCCGCTATCAATTTACCCGCGATGCAGAACCGCGAGTAGACAGCGGCCGGGCGCGCGCTGCGCGGCGGACCGTCGTCCACCGGACAAGACCCTCGACNTGTGGGGGTGTCTGGGACATTTCGCCCGGTACAATCCAAGGCAACNTCGCATCTCGATCTGGCGTCTCGCGCGAACGCAAAACTGCGGACCCCGACAGGATCGTCAGCTCAACACGGCCCGCTGGTTCAGAAGAACCCCGTTCGTTCAGAAGGACCATATCTCCCCGTCCCCGTTCCAGCCACCAAACAAGGGAACTCGCCCATGCATCCTCTGACACTGCGTCTGCTGACACTGCGTCTGCTGATCGCGGCCCTCGCGTTGTTCCCCGCAGCGCTCGCCGCTACGGCCGAACCGGTCACGACGGGTGACTACGAGTTGGGGGATTTTTCCCTGGAAGGAGGCCAGGTTCTCCCCCACGCGAAACTGCGATTCGCGACGGCCGGCGCGCTGAACGCCGCGGGTGACAATGCGGTACTGGTCCCCTCCTGGTACAGCGGCACGCTGGAAAACAACACGTATCTGGTCGACGGCGAAAAGGGCCTAGACCCGGCGCGGTACTTCGTGGTCTTCACCGAGATGTTTGGCAGCAGCCATTCGTCCTCACCCAGCAACACGCCGCCCCCGTTCGACGGGCCCCGCTTCCCGGCGGTGACCATTCGCGACAACGTCCGCGCCTCNCACCAGCTGCTGACAAGCCATCTGGGAGTCAAGAAGCTCCGCGCGGTGATCGGTTTTTCGATGGGTGCCCAACAGGCGTTCCAGTGGGCCGTTTCCTATCCTCGCATGGTGGAGAACATCGTCCCGATTTGCGGGACCGCCAAGACCTATCCTCACGGCCGCATCCGTCTGGAGAGCGCGNTCTCCTGTTTNCAGGCCGACCCCAACTGGAACNNCGGNGATTTCCGCGTNCCGCTNGANAAGGGNNTNGACGCCTGGGCCAAGCACTGGGCCGCCTGGGTCTTTTCCCAGGAGTGGTGGCGGCTGGAACTGTACAAGAAACAGGGACATCGCGTCCCCGCAGATGTCGTGCGGAATTTCCGGCGCGGCCTGGGCGCACTGAACGCCAACGACCTCGTCCTGCAGGCGCGGACCTGGCAACAACACGATATCGGTAGCACGCCCGGTTTTGAGGGAAACGTCGAGCAGGCGCTGGCGGCCATCGAAGCACGCGTGCTCTATCTGCCGGGTGAAACCGATTTGTACTTCCCGATGACCGATGCCCGCTATGAGGCCCCATTCATCCGACACCTGACTTTCAAGCCCATCCCCTCTCTGTGGGGCCACGCCGCGGGCAGCGCCGACGNCCCCCAGGACCGCGCCTTCCTGCTGCGTGCGATCCGCGGTTTTCTCGATCCGGCGCCGTAACGACCTCAGTCCGGCGCAAAACGACACCGTCCAGGAGAACTCCACCCCGAACGACTCCCGGGGCCCCCACCGAACGCGCCATAGCAGACACGGTTGCGAGGCGAGGTCTGGCGACCGCTATCGCGGGTTGGCGATCGCCGGATGTTCCAGCATCGCAGGGAGCTGATTGGCACCCACGCCGCGGTTGCGACTGAGAAAATAGCCCAGCATGCCGGGTTGCGATCCACGAAAATATGTCTTCAGGTCGATCTTTGGACAGATCATCAGGGTCGGTACCGCAACCGAACAGTCACGAATGGTCAGTCCGTTGGGGATTTCCTGGCAATAAATGGCGCACAGACGCTGTTTGTTGCCCCGCGCGTAGATCTCGCACCCCTCCAACACAATCGACGGTCCCAGGCCGTACGACGCCGGGGCGGGAATATACTTCACAAAGTTGACGACCGGTGTAAACCCGCCCCCCTCGCCACCGAATCGAAAGTTACGGCAGGTCAGGTTTCCGGCGTACACGTCCACCCAGCGCTGGTCGGTGCCGTTGACGTAGGGGTTCCCCAGCACTNTCTCCAGCACCATGCGACCGCCGCGGTTCTCGATCACCGCTTTGTCGCGCATGGTGCGACTCGAGGTGATCCAGCAATCGGTCATGTTCGTNTCATCCGCATAGCTGACCAGNGCCTGGTCCGGCTCNACAAAGACGCAATCGCGAATTTTGAGCTGCGTCGAGTACCCCTCCTTGTCCATGGTGACCGCCACACCGGACGCGCCGTAGAAGCGGCACTGGTCGATCAGCACAAAGCCGGCGCTCGAATTNGGATTGCTNAGTTGTAGCTGGTTGCGCCCGCCGACAAAACTGAGTCCGGAGATCGTCATCCGCCACGCCCAATCGGATGTAAAAATATCTCGGTCATCGTGTTTCTGGATGATCAGCGCCTCGCCCTCGCCACGGAGGACCCCNCCGGCGACATAGATCGGCTCGCTGACGAGGTAGCGTCCGGACGGAAATACGATTTCCGGGCGTGTGGGAATACCGGTGCCACCACTGCGTGGATGTGTATTGAGTTTGTACGCTCTCTGCGCCACTTCCAACGCCCGCCGGATGGCCGCCGTGTCGTCGGTCACGTTATCCCCTTGGGCGCCAAAATCTCGGACGTTGANCGCCGCCTGCGNCCCCCGCTCCAACAGCCANCCCGCGGTCAACACCACCGACCAGGCAATCTGGGACTGAACAATCAATCGCTTTTCCATTTTCCGCTCCGTTGATTCAGAAATCGGCCGCCGCGCGACCGTCTCGGTCCGGTAGAAACTGCGAGTTTTCACCGGTGCCCACAACACCGACTATCCACGAACGCGGGGCCCACCGTCGTCGCCTGAGCGGGTTACACCCAGCGACCCGTCAGCGCGCCATCGTGTCCGTAGAGTGCCAGGACCTGCTCGTCGGTCAGCGCGATATCGGNAACCAGCAACTCATCGATTCGACCGACGTAACGCTGCCCCAGACCGATCACGAGTTGATCGACGTCCCACGTCAGACGGTGCCCGTAACCTTGCATCGTGCCCCGCAGCCGACCGTCGATGTAAAGCGCTGCCGCACCGTCTTTCCGGCCACTGTTCGCATTGCGCCAGGTCGCCACGACGTGGTGCCATTCTCGNTCGCTCCAATCGAGCTCACCGGCCACAATCAACTGACCGCCAACAAACATNTCNTGTTGCGGGCTGTCGTTGTAAAAGCCAAACCGCAATTTGCGTGGTGATCCGTAACGCCAGTCGTCGGGGCGCGTCAGGTCAAGGTAAAACGACGCATCTGCGGCGTGACGGCTGATATGGAATGGATCGACCGGGTACTGCGGCGACAAATCCGCATCCGGGTCACCACAGAGCCAGACCGAGATCGTTCCGTCGAACGCAGACGGACGGTAGGGAAAGTTCTCCCGCGCACGGTAGCAGAACTCATCTTCGGCCCAGCCGTGATCTCTGGCGTCAAACACGAGTGCCCCGCCAAAACGCCCCGCCTGTCGATCGTGCCGGACCACATCGGGATGCATCGTGGCGGTGGCATCGCCCCGACACACGTCGGCGTCGATCGACTTGTCGAACGAGGCGTACAGACAGGTGTGTGCGCCAAGCAGTGCGCCCAGTTCAGCGACCATTAAACCTCCGATTTGACTGCAGGGATGTGGGCACCCGTTCCGACCGGGTCCACCCTAACAGATGGCCCGGAATCATGATCCGTCGGCGCCGCCCCCATCGACCGGTCCCAGATACTTGTCGAGCCAATCGAGTGATTCCTTGATCCCCTCGTTGCGGGGAACGGAGTGCCCCGTCTCATACACTACGTGCCGTTTGTGCTCGGGAAGCGTTCCCAACAGCTGGTACATCGGAAGTTGTGCCAGCTCCAGCGGCTCGATCGAATCGTACCGACCATTGAGCATCAAAACTGGGACTTTTACCCGCGACACGAAGTTGATCTGATCCACTTCGGGTCGCGCGTAGGCGCTGGCGAGCCCACCTACGTACAGAACCGCCGTTTTGATGCGGGTCTCGACCGCGGGAATGATCGCCCCCATCCTGCCGCCCCAACTAAACCCGAAGTATGCCAGCCGTTCACTATCCAGATCCGAACGGGTTTCCACATAATCCACCGCGCGGCGAAAGTCCTTGACCCATTTGATGAGATAGCTTGCGTACCGATGGCTTTTATCTGGCCAGGTGGAATCCAGTTCGTCCTGGCGCTCATACGTCGATTTATAGATTGGCAGCAGAACGGCCCGACCGCTCTTGAGCAGGTAGGACGGGGGCCCAAAGCGATCCTTGAACGCCGGATTGATGGCTCCGGAACCGGGATACATGACGACCGTGTGGAACGGCGCCTGCCCCCGTTTTGGCAAATAGAGGTAAAGAACCAGCCGGTCATCATCGTAAGCAGCGTCCACAGTCACCTTTTCTCGAACCCAATCCTGCTCCTCCAGCGACGCCTCCACTTTTGCATTCAACTCCTCGCGGTCGTACTCAAAGCGCTGGAGATACTGCTGAAAATCGGCATCGCTGCATGGTTTCTCCTGTGAGTAGTCCCGGGTTACTACCTCCACCGGCCCGATGACCTGGGCGGGCAACTGCTCGTCGTCCAGCAGACGCATGCAGCGGAACCCGGTGCCCGCATCTCGCTCAAAGGGCGGACGGGTCTTCGGAAACGTGTAAAAATAAGACTTGTCACTCACATTGCCGCCGAGGTTGAAACGACTCTGCCCGGCGCCGTTGAAACACCACTCCGAGACATTCCCCGCCATGTCGTACGCACCGTACCCGGACATCCCAGTAAACGATCCGACTGCTGCGACTGCGGCGCCCTCGATGTTGCTCAAAGGCACGACCGCGGAGGCGGAGAAAAGTCCCGCCGCATGCAGCCAGTGGTACACTGTGGGCAGTCGTTTGTTCACGAATTCTGCGTATGCAGCCGCCTCGTACCAGCTCACCCCGGCCACCGGAAAGCGAGCCTGCCCCTCGGGGTATTCACCAAGTTCCCACCCACGCGGTCCGGCGCGTCCAATACTGTCGACAAATCTCTTCTGCGCCTCGGTCCACGATATCTCCTGGCCGCCCTCGACAAATGCATGCTTCCAGTAGGCGAGGTTCTGGTATCCACCCGCATCGACAAATACTTTGAACTGTGCGTTTGTGACTTCATAACGATCGATCAGGAACGCGTTCAGTTCGGGGCGCTCTGCGAACAGCGCCATTCCGATCAGCCTCCCGGCCGGCTGGCCGGCTGGTACAAGCATCATGTCGTCGGGAACCAGCTCCTGTACCGGGAGGAGAAACTGATGTGGCTCGCCGCGCCGCATTTTGTGTGGCAACGCGTACTCAATCGTCGCATGGCCCGCCTTCGTAAGACGCCACCTTTTCATCCCCCGGGAAAGCCGCGCCTTGTCGATCGGGCTGGTTCCCAGCAACTCCCAGTTTTCTGGCTGGGAGTCGTAATCACGAACAAACACCTCGGCACCCGAGGGTTCGGTCTGCACCGTGACTTCGTCGGAAAACTGGCTCCAGAGTTCATTCAGGGTCGGATCTTCGGGAATCCACTCCCGGGCAGCCGTGGCCAGGGCCATCGCTGCACTGAATTCACCCGCCTCGATATGCCTCACGATTCGGGGCACGGCTTCCTGATGCGCCCAGCGAACCCGCTCCAGCTTTTCGTCCTGAACCGGCGCGACCCGGGGCGTCTCACTCGTGTTGGCTGCCGCCGCGTTCGACTTCGCACCGGGTGCGGCGGATGGGGGCCCGTCGAGCCATCTCGACACCAGCAGGCCCGCGACGATCACTACCCCCACCCCCATCATCAGCGCCGCGGTCCGGCGGCCACGGACCGAACGGACCGGCACCTGGGGAACGGGCCTGTGCGAACCGCTCTGCAGCTCCTTGAACGCCGCGGCGAGCTCTGAGGAATGCTGAAAGCGATCCGCGGGAGCCTTTTCCAGACACCTGCGGACGATCTGGCGCACACCAGCCGGGCAGGAGGCATCCAGCTCCGGTGGGGACTCATTCAAGATCGCCGCCATCGTCTCGACCGCGGAGGTGCGGTCAAAGGCGCGCACAGCGGCCACCATTTCAAACAACACCAATCCAAAGGAAAACAGATCGCTTCGATAATCCACCGTCTCGCCACGCACCTGCTCCGGGGACATGTAATGGGCGCTGCCCATGATGGTGCCCGGCGCTGTGCCTGCGGCGTAACTCGCCGTATCCGTGGTCGCGGTCCCGCTGATCCGCGCCAAACCGAAGTCGAGCAGTTTGACGTTTTGGTTCTCCGTCAGAAAGATGTTTCCCGGTTTGAGATCGCGGTGGATCACGCCCCTTTCATGGGCCGCCGTCAGCCCCTGGGCGATCGCCAGCGCCGTGTCAAGGAGTTCCGTTTCAGCCAACGGACCGCGCGCCAGTCGCTCCTGCAAGGTCTCACCTTCGAGGAGTTCCGTGATCAGATAGGTAAGCCCCTCCTCATCGCCCACATCGTGGATCGCGAGGATGTTTGGGTGTGACAGCGCCGCAACCACTTTCGCCTCTTGCTGGAAACGCGCCATGGCTTGCTGGTTGTCGGAGACGTCGTCCGGCAGCACTTTGACCGCAACATCGCGCCCCAGACGCTCGTCACGGGCACGGTAGACTTCACCCATTCCCCCTGCGCCGATCTGTTCGACGATCTGGTAAGGACCCAGTTGTCGTCCGCGTTGCAGCGACATCGCTCACTCCTGACCCACCGAATCTGCGTCTCTCTGGCGGGTCTGACTAGCGAGCCCGCTGACGCCCGATCGGACCAATGTAGCAAATCGGCTGTGCGGGTTCTATGCGCGCCACCATCGGTCCGCGATCATCGGCACCCGAATCGGCACGTGTCGCAAACCCGAATCGACACGTGTCGCAAACCCGAATCGGCACGTGTCGCAAACCCGAATCG
>PADE01000292.1 GCA_002702965.1 Planctomycetaceae bacterium | reverse complement strand
TTTTGTGCCGCGATCGGGTTATCGGTGCCCTGGTCCGCAAATTACGGTGCCTTCCAGGAGAGTCTGGTCATCGTGCGTTGTCGTTACCAGGGGCAAGTCGGTTACTTTGCGCCCGTCGTGTTTCTCGACTCCCGATCGAGCATCCCCGCCGGTCGCGAAATCTATGGAACGCCTAAGGTGTTCGCAGAGCTAACGGTCACCATGGATGAACGGGTCATGGTCACTGAAACCCGTATCGCGGGCACGTCCGCGCTGGGAATCCGGTCCACAATGCATCGCGAAGCCATCCCCGACGATTTTCCCACCCTCGCACCGTCGTGGCGACTGAAGGTGATTCCCCGCGCCGATGGTCCCCAGGCCGACATCTGCCAACTGATCGATGGCGCGGACGCGACTTCGGATGTCACGGTCCACGTCTGCCGCGCTGGAGATGGCGTGGTCGAATTTCACCCGGTGCCGACTTTCGACCTATCCGATTTTTCACCCCGCGAGTACTTCGGAGCCCAGTATCTCGAAATGGACTACACCGAGGGCTACGCGCGGATCGTGCGCGACTTTCTGCGCGCACCGTCGCCTTGACAGATCGCGTGGACCATTCGCAGCAGACTATTTGGGATTCGAACCCTGCGAGCGGGCCGACAACTGCCCGTCAAACCAATTGACCATCAGAGCGACTTCCTCTGCGATGGTCGGCCAAGGATGCCCGCCGCCGGGCTTGATGATCAGACGCACCGGCACCTTGTGCCGTTCGAGCGATTCGACCATGCGCCGCGACTGTTGCAGCGGGACAAGCAAATCCCGCCCACCATGAATCAGCAGGAAGGGGGGCGCCGCAGCGGTAACTAACCGTGCCGGGCAGATACTGCGCACGCGATCCTTAACTTGCGCATCGGTCAGGCCTTGGATCTCTCCGGCGGAGAACGCGAGTCGCCGCAACGTGGCACTTAGCGGCCCCGCTGCACGCGGGTCGATGTTCACCCCGCCGTAGTCGACAAAATCGGTGGGTGGGAAAAAGACGCCGACCGCCGCCACTGAGGCGTCCGACTCACCACCGGCTGGTCCGCTGGTCACCGCAACCAAAGACGCGAGGTGGCCTCCCGCAGACGCTCCCACCAAGCCTAATCTGCGCGGGGCCACGGAGAATGTGCGATGGCGACTCTTGACCCAGCGGATTCCAACGCGGACGTGCTCCGCCATTTCCAGCGCGGTGAACTTCGTCACCGAACCTGGGCGCAACGCAAACACGGTATACCCCTGCCGACAAAACGTATCGAACAGACTGGCCTTTTCATGGTCCCGCAGCTTGCCGCGGTCCGAATGCCAGGCACCACTGACCACATCCACGATACCGCGGCCGTTTCGGGATCCGGTGGGAGTAAAGACATCTAGCAACAGTGCCACGCCGTGCACTTCAGCGAACACCACATTTTCACGGCGCTGAAACGGCGGGTCGGCACCCTCGGCCGCTGATCCGCACATCGCCACACCGAGCAGACAACCAATGACTCTTTCGAATCGTTGCATCGCATATCGTTCCTATCTAAGCCGGCCGAATCCCGCCCAGTCCGCCTTAGGGTGGCGGATCGGAACGCGGGGAGCGGGCGACCAAGTCCAGTGATTCCCGAATCAGGATCTCCCCCGTCATCTCACCTAAAGAGGTTCGCGTGATGTAGTCGTAGCGGGGAAAACTACCGTAGTCCACCTTCGTGAGAATGTAGCCGAAGGCATCATTGGTCAAGCCAAACAGAAGGTTGTGGGTGCCACGCATCTTGCGTTTCAAATAGAAACCGATATTGGGCAGAGCCTCACCTGGAATCGTCAGGATCTGGGCGGTTCCCAGGTTGATGAGATTCAACCGTGACGTAACGCTGCGATCGGCGTTGTGGGAGTAGCCGAGCGGGGAGTGCTGAATCACGTTCCAGATCGGATCGGATTCAACCGGAAAAGTGACATTCCGTGAACCACAAAACAGCTTCGGCGTCTTCTCCAACGGGGCGTCTACGAGAATGCGTTCGGCCTCCGAGGCCATGGCGTGGCCAATGCGCACGCACTCCTGCCAGGTCCTCCGATCGTGCCAATACGCCTTAGTGGCATCGCGTGGACGTTCCAGATCGCGATTATCCGCAGTCACCATTCCCCCTTGGGCCCCGTTGATGAAAATCGCCACGCCTCCCAGACGCTGCTGCAACCGTTCGCATAAGGGGCCGACCAAATCCGGGCTCAAGATCCCCGCGCCGGAACCCAATACCTCGGGGTGAATCGCGTAGTTCACCAGGGTGACCACCGTCTTGCCGGCGGGTGTGACCGCCTGGATCAAACTCATTCTCCGGTCGTACAGATCGGGAGCGTAGTAGTTATAGGCAATCTTGCCGCGTGCCTCGCCCGTAGCCACTCGTAACCAGGCAGGACGGAGTGCGTCGAAGGCCGCGTTGACGGCCTCGGCTGCGCGCCGGCAAACCTGCTGGATGTAGTCCAGGTTTCCCGTATGTCCACCACGACCGTCGGGAAATGCGTAACAGTCGGGAGCACTATGGGTGTGGGTCGCGCCGATCAGGATGTGGTCGGATGGAATCCGCGGTACCTGCTCACGCACCCGTTGACACAAAACGGCGGGAAACCCCAGCGCGTCGATACTGACCACCGCGAGCAACGTCCCGCCGCCGCGAAAAACGACCGCCCGAGCCATCAGTTCACCCCGTTTTTGCGAAACCGGCGATTCCGGCCCCATCCCTCCGGAAATAGGCAACAGTGGATCGGGTGTAAAACGCCGCACCGCAGCTCCGACCTCCAACGGGGACGCACCGGCGACCTCGACTGCGGCCATCGATAGAATCAGCCATCCACTCAGCTGTCTCGTGATCAGGCTTGAGAACATCACCCATCCTCTGGAGGCGGCAATTGCCCCGTGGTTGAGGCCCGCACGCCTCGATCGTGTCGACCAGCGGGGACCTGGCGGAGTCCGGACGGCGCCGGGTCATCGCAGATTCACCGGCAGGGCAGCTAAAGTGATTGGTCGGCTGCGTCCGCGAACCCCTTCCGGTCACTCACCCGATTCACGTTTCCCCATTCTATCCGGTCGTCGTTGTCCGGACAGGCCTCACGCGTGGTCCGCCAAGCCGCACCGAATCGGGTGGAAAAGACGCGGGGAACGGCCTCCGGCTGGCTGATTACGACCACCGCAGGTGTTAAGCTGATCGCTACTGGCCAGCCCGGCATGAGAAATTGACGCTCGAGCAAGTAGGTTGTCGATCCGTCGACAGCGACGATCGATTCCGTTTCGTTTTCGAGCCCCACCGATTTTTTCTGCCTAGCAGGAAGCCCTACCAAAGAGCAACGCCCATGCGCATCGCGATCCCCATCGTCTGGTTCGTATCCACGCTGTGCCAAGTCGCCAGTGCTGGCAAGCCGCTCGATGACGATGGCGCCCGCTTCACCCGCGCTCAAAACCGGGAGTTCCAGGGACTCGATCACGCACACGAAGGAAAATGGCGGAAGCCGTTTTTCTTTCTCCAATTCGCTGATACTCAATACGGCATGTTCACGGGGGACCAAGGCCTGGAGAAGGAAGTCACGCTCGTCGCGCAGGCCGTACGACACGTCAATCGCCTCAAGCCTCGGTTTGTGATTGTCTGTGGCGACCTTACCAACGCGATTCCCTCCCACCCCAGGTACGGTGCCCAGGTGCGACAGTTCAAGGCCGACTTCTCAAAGGTCTCCAAGGAGATACCCCTCGTTTGTGTGTGCGGAAACCACGACATCGGCAATCGGCCAGACCCCAACTTGATCGGCAGTTATCGAAAACACTTTGGCGACGACTATTTTGGATTCTGGGTTGGAGGCGTACGCTGCCTGGTACTGAACTCAAGCGTCATCAAGGACTCGACGTCCGCGCCGCAGATCGTCCAGCGGCAACAGGAGTGGTTCGAGAAGATGCTGGTCGCTGCCAAGACCGCGCAAGCTCAGCACATCGTGGTGTTCCAGCACCATCCCTGGTTTCTGAAAACAGAAGACGAACCCGAAGAGTACTTCAATTTGCCGGTCACGCGTCGCCGAGTCGCACTGGCAGCCATGAAGCAGTCGGGGGTACGAGCCATCTTTGCCGGCCACTATCACCGCAACTCTTACGGCCAGGCCGGAACGATCGCNATGATCACCAGTGGCCCGGTAGGGCGTCCGCTGGGAAAAGACCCCTCAGGTTTTCGCGTGGTCAAGGTGTTCCGTGACCGACTGGAGCACAAGTACTACTCTCTCGACCAGGTGCCGGCGACGATTCCCCTCACCGGCCAGCAAGGAAACGGGCGAACCAAACCCGAAAACAATGCCCCTGACGAGGCCCACGCCCAGGGCTCACCGCAACCGACATTTGCCACCCCCGGCAGTCCACCGGCGGTCGTTTCGAGCCGGCGGGGGGCGGAGGGCGGGGGCGGCGACGCACGTCAATCGATCACGTCGGTCGGTCTGCTTCCGCCCAAATTCAGAGAGCCATAACGGCGCACGTCTGGCTCACCACATCAGAGCGATCGCAACCGAATCGGACGCGTCTGATGTCAAAGTTTGGCTCGCGTCTTTGCTTCGTCGCCGCAAACAACAACTGGCAGAACAGACCGGAGACGATCACCAAGTCGCGCGCTGTTGTCAATCGCCCGACCACCGTTCGCCGAGTTCCGATCCGCGCAAAGGGGGGTGCGCCCCATGGAATCCGCTTCTCGGAAATCGGCCANCGCNGGTGAGGCCCGATTGCTCAGCGAGGCACAGCGTCTGCTACCCGGCGGTAGCCTCGGCAACCTCTACAACGACGTCCTGATTCGCCGGGGACGGGGAAGCCATGTCTGGGACGTCTGCGGTAACGAGTATGTCGATTACTTGCTGGGGTCCGGGCCTTTGCTGATCGGACACACTCACCCTGAGGTCATCGCGGCTGTCGAGCGGCAACTACGGGACGGAACGACTTTCTTCACCGGCAATGAACACGCCATATTGTTAGCCGCGGAAATTGTCGATGCGGTCCCTTGCGCGGATCAAATCCGGTTCACCAGCACGGGCACCGAAGCCACGTGTTACGCGATGCGCGCTGCACGGGCCTTTCGGGGTCGAGACCGGATTCTCAAGTTCGAAGGTGGGTATCATGGAATGAACGAATACGCTTTGATGAGCCAGACCCCCACCCACCCACCCGACTTCCCTCAGGCCGCTGCAGATTCTCCGGGAATCCCTACCGCGATTAGCCGTGATGTACTGATCGCCCCCTTCAACGACATTGAAACCACTTCAGCAATTGTGGAGCAACATCACAATAGCCTGGGCTGCGTCATCGTCGAACCGCTACAGCGTTTGGTTCCGCCCCGGGCTGGATTTCTGGCAGATTTGCGGGAACTCACCGCGCGGTACCAGATTCCCCTGATCTTCGATGAAGTCGTGACGGGATTTCGCCTGGCGTACGGAGGCGCGCAGGAGTACTACCAGGTCGTGCCCGACCTGTGCGCACTGGGGAAGGTCCTGGCGGGCGGGTTCCCTCTGGCAGCGGTAGCAGGCCGGGCGGACATCATGGCCTGTTTCGACCCCCGCACCGCCGCGGAGGGACGCTTCGTTCCGCAAATCGGGACGTTCAATGGAAATCCGGTGGCGGCAGTCGCCGGGTTGGCCACGCTCGAAATTCTCCGGCAACCGGGGAGTTACCAACATCTTTTCGCTGTCGGACGACAACTAATGGCCGGACTGCAGCAACAACTGAATCAGGCTGGACTCGAAGCGCAGGTGATCGGAGAACCACCCGTGTTCGACATCATCTTCAGCAATCAAGAAATGGTCGACTATCGTGACACCCAACTCGGAAACAAGGAAATGCTGCGGCAATTCGGGCAGTTGCTAGTTGGCCAAGGGATCCTCCGCGGCGACTCTAAATTCTATGTCTCCCTGGCACACACGGCAGCCGACGTGCAAACAACACAGACCGCGTTTGCCGCTGTGATTCGCCAACTCGCCAACGGCAAGGCAAAAAGCTAGCCCCCTGTATCCCACGCGCGTGCTCGTGACCTTTTCTTGGTGTTTAACAGGTCGACTGATATAATCAGTCGACCTGTGTCAGGGCGAGCCGGCTGGTGACCCGAGGGTTCCAGAGCCGATAACACGTTCAGCACCGTGAGACGTGGGCGACCAAATCGACGAGTAGACGACAATTCTACCGCGATCGGAGAAGACAGATGACGGGGACCGGGTGCCGGGGCTATCATCAAGCGATTAGACGCCGACCGTTTCTCGCCGCGGCCGGTGCCGGACCACTATTCGCCGTCGCGGATCGCCAGACCTTGGCTGCGTTGGACAGCGGGGACGGGCTCACCGACACAGCGGTCATTCAATACTGGCTCAACGGTGCCGCAAGTCACTTCGAGACATTCGACCCCAAACCCGACGCGCCGGCGGACATCCGCGGTCCGTTCAAGCCGATCGCGACCAATCTTCCGGGCGTGCGAATCTGTGAATCGCTGCCACTTCACGCGCAGATGCTCGACAAAATGACGATCATTCGCAGCGTGCACCACGACAACAACGACCACCAGCACGGCATGCACTGGTGCCAGACCGGACATGACGCGAAGGCCAATGGAGTCAATCCGTTCAAGAAATCGAGCCACCCCGCAAGTGGTTCGCTGGTCGCCATGCTCCGCGGGTCAAACCATCCGGGTATGCCCCCCTACGTCATGATGGGCTACCCCCTGGACAATCAAGGGCCCCATCGCCTCTACCCCCATCGCTCCGCGTATCTGGGAGTTCGGTACAACCCACTGGAAATCCTCAACAAGCGAACGGGCGACGGCAAAGACCCCGGACAGGACCAAGACTTTTATGTCCGCAGTCTCGCTCCCATCGGAAACCTGACCCGTCAGGACTTGCTGGGCCGTGGGAAGTTGCTCGCCCGCTTCAGCGGGTTACAAGGGGGATTCGGTCAGGGCCCGGCGCGGGCCTGGAACAACTTTTATCGTGCCGCATCCGACTTGGTCACCGGCGACAGAACCGGCGCTGCGTTCGATCTGGAAAAAGAGGATCCCAAGACACGCGAGCGTTACGGACATAACCGTTCTGGTCAAACCGCACTGTTGGCGAGGCGTCTGGTGGAATCCGGAGTGACGTTTGTCACCGTGATTGATCCAGGTGTCGGACTCAGCAGTTCGGGGTGGGACCTCCACAAAAAATTGGAGTGGGGAACCAAGACCGCCAGCCCGCGTATGGATCAGGCCGTGACTACATTAATCCAGGACATCCATGAACGCGGCCTCGACAAGAAAGTGCTCGTCGTCGTCTGGGGAGAATTCGGGCGTACTCCAAAAATCAACAAGGACGCCGGGCGCGATCACTGGTCCGGCGTCCAGAGTGTGATGCTTGCCGGCGGCAATTACCGGCACGGACAAGTCATTGGATCTTCGACGGATAAGGGAGAGGTCCCCAAGGAACGGCCGCTGTGGCCCTACGATGTTGTCGCCACCATGTACCATCATCTTGGTATCGATCCGCACCTGACCCCCGTGACCCCGCTGGGACGATCCAAACCATTGCTCGAAAAAGGTGCGGTGATCCCCGAGTTGCTGTGACAGCTCGCCGCGCGCGGTTACCGCGGCGGTTCTCGACGCACGTTTCAACCGAGCGAACCTCGGCCATCAACCGCAAGCGAGCCTGGGCGACAAACAGGCGATCACGTCCTAGAAACCGTGCGACAGGACCGAGAGCTGCGGTAAACTTCTCTTACGCACAGCGCTGATACAAACCACAGTGATCTGGAACTCTGCACCGTGAATCTCTACAACTTGCTCCGCGCGCGGGTCGCCGCAGGTAGACCGATTCGCGTAGGTCTGATCGGTTGCGGAAAATTCGCCTCGATGTACCTGGCACAAGTGCGATCGACCGCGGGTGTACAACTTGTTGGTGTGGCGGACATCAAACCGCAACGTGCTCACGACTGGTTGGTGAAAACCGGATGGCCCAAAGAACAGCTCCTCTCCACCGCATCGACTTCGGCCATCAATAACGCTGCCGCCGATCAAAGGGTGGGAATTACTGACGATATCACGGCACTTGTCGGCGCGGATTTGGAAGTCATCATCGAGTCAACGGGGGATCCCGAAGCGGGCACACAGCATGCCCTGGCCGCTTTCGCCGAGGGAAAACACGTGGTTATGGTCACTGTCGAGGCCGATGCTTTACTCGGCCCTCTGCTGGCTCGCGAGGCGAAACGTGCGGGTGTTGTCTACAGTATGGCCTATGGCGATCAACCATCGCTCATCTGTGAAATGGTCGATTGGGCGCGGACCAGCGGATTTCAAGTCGTCGCGGCCGGTAAAGGTACGAAGTATTTGCCACGCTACCACTACGTCACTCCCGACTCAGTCTTCGCGGACTATGGTTTCACCGACGAGCAGGTTGCCGAGGGCACGCTCAATCCACAGATGTTCAATTCCTTTCTAGATGGAACCAAATCAGCAATTGAGATGGCGGTCGTCGCCAATGGGACCGGACTCGTACCACAGCCAGAGGGCCTGCAGTTCCCACCCGTTTCCCGAGACGATCTGGCGGAGATCCTCAAACCCCGCTCCGAAGGTGGTATCCTCGCGCACTCGGGAACCGTGGAAGTCATCTCTTCGTTACAACGAGACGGCACTCCGCTGGCGGAAGACTTGCGGTGGGGNGTCTTTGTTACCTATCGTGGAACCACTGACTACCTCACCGACTGCTTTCACGAGTACGGTATTCGCACCGATCGATCGGGACGGTACGCGTCGCTGTATCGACATCAGCATTTGATCGGATTGGAATTGGGAATCAGCGTCGCCTCCGTCGTCTTGCGTAAGGAGCCGACCGGAGTCGCCACCGATTTTCTCGGCGATGTTGTCGCGGTCGCCAAACAAGNCCTTCNGGCGGGTGAAAAACTCGACGGCGAAGGAGGCTATACGGTTTTCGGTAGACTACTACCGAGCGTCGACAGCCTGCGTCATAAAGCGCTGCCGATCGGCCTGGCAAAGGGCGCCACGGTACAGACAACCNTCAACCGCGGCCAACTGCTGCGATACGCCGACGTCAAACTCGCCAGCGACCGTCTGACCGTAAAACTCCGCGGACAGCTCGAAGCCGAATATCAATTCCAGGCGTAGCAGACAGGCAACCCCCGACGCGTCTGACGTTAACCGCGATTGTAGCCACCGCCGCCGCCACCGTAGCCACCGCCGCCACCACCGTAGCCGCCGCCGCCGCCTCGTCGGCGATCTTCTCGAGGCCGCGCTTCGTTGACGATCAAACGCCGTCCGTCGTGTTCGACTTCATTCAGACCGTCGATGGCGGCCTGCGCGGCGGANTCACTATCCATCTCGACAAATCCGAACCCCTTGCTACGCCCAGTATCGCGGTCGCTGATCACTTGCGCGCTCTCTACAGCACCGTACTCCGCGAACAACTGCTCCAGTTGTGAACTGGAAACGCTATAGCTCAGATTGCCACAATACAGTTTCTTGCCCACATCCCATCTCCCAGTCAGAAAAAACGACACATGGTCCCCCCGTGTCAACCGGGCAACGTTCTCTGGCACCAACCCGCAGTCGACACGAATACACGCTCAGTTAAGGCTATACACCGGTGCTACACAAGTAGACTGAGCCGACTTTTTCTGGCGGGAGTCCGCGCCGAGAGACCGGTAGCACCACCGTATTATTCAGCGTGCGTTGGCTCACGTCTCCCCCCACCTTTTTTTCTACGGTCTGATCAAGGAAGTCCACGGCTCGGGAGCCGTCGCAGCAGTGTCACACCAGCGTTGCGATCGGCCGCCCGTGTTTACGGGCAGTGAGCGTCCGCTGTCGACGCGGCACACCACGTTTGATCGATCGCGTCGGTGCAGCCGGCGAGCAGAGAGTTTTCCAGGAAATCCCTACGTACAATCGCCACAGCCGGACCGTCTGTTGACGCGCAGCACCGATCTGCCGATGAAAAGAACATCCTTCGCGGCCGCTGACCGCCGCTAAAATAGCACCTAACGGATGCCCCTCGTGCGGATCGAGCGATGCGCGGCGTTAGTCGCGGTAGATCCCCTGAAGCGGAGTTGGCAAGATGGTACGAGCATTTTTTGTGGCCCTGGGGCTTTCTCTAAGTATCGTCGGCGCCGAGTCGCTGCTCGTGGAGAAAGCCGTCCTGAGAGAAACAACCGCGGTGGTCAAACCCAGCCTGCTGGGACCCAAAGTCAATTTCCAGCAGCAGGAGTGGAATCCTCCCATCTGGATGCGGTGGGGCATGCTGTCGACAGGGACACTCGTGGTGATGTACTCCTTTACGTTGCCCGGTCGGTTGGACCTCTAATCCGCTCGGCGGCGCCCAGCGTCGCTACCCACCCGTATGGGGACGTTAGAAAACCAGTTCCAACGCTCCACCGCAGGTTCTCAGCCGAGGGTTTTCCCGGAGCCGCGTCCAGCTGAAACGACCCCGTCTGAGCGCACAGCAAGGCCTAGCGAGCGGAGCGGCGACCCACTGGTTTGACCCCGCGCCGATCCGACCAACGGCAAACCCGTTAGAGGTCGCCCTGACGCAGTTTGTCGAAGTACTCGTTGGAATGGTCGCGTTCAACGCGCGGCAAACGTACATTGTCAACCGGGTCGGTGTCGACATGCTCGGCTGCTTCGATGACTTCCCGGGCAGCCGCTTTACTCAAGCCAGCCTTGTTGGGACCATCCGCATCACCCGTAATGACTGCTGGCCCCGCTTTGGAATCGCTCCGGTTGCGAGCCTGGAGCGTGTCGGTCGCCGTCTGCTCCTCGGGACGATAACCCTGTCCAGCGCCTTCTCCCTGTTGACCGGTTCCCGGCCGATTCCCCTGGCTGCTCTTTCCGTTCGCCGCTTGACCAGCGATGCTGGCGCTGTTTGCGCCATTGCCCTGGCACGACTGGCATCCTGAGCCATTACACTCCTGGCAGTTCATCATGTCTCGCATCTCGGCCAATTGAGATTCCAGACTCTGCATCGCTTCCAATTGTGCGCCCGCATCCTGCAGCTTCTGGAGGTCCTGCGACATCTGTGCGAGCTGCTGCGCAGCAGCCTGTTGATCTCCATTTTGTAACTGTTGCTGTGCCTGGTCCAGCTTGTTTGCCATTTGCTGTAGGGTGCCCATTTGCGCATCTTGCGCCTGTAACTGGTCTAACTGCCGTTGCAATTCACCCGCCCTTGCTAGGTCACTATTGGCGCGGGCCTGATCGATCTGCTTCTGCAGATCCTGTTTCTTCTGCTGTTGCGCTTCGGCCAGTTGCTGCAGTTTCTTCTGCATCTGCTCGAGCTGCTGCGCCAACTGTTGTTTTTCTTCGTCCGAAAGGGATTCCCCCTCGAGCTTCTCCTGAAGAGTCGAGAGTTCCTTAACCGCTTGCTTGAAGTTTCCCTCACGAATTGCCTTACCGAGTTTTTCCGCAGGCCCCGCTTTGAGATCCTTGAGCTGGTCTAGTTGCTTCTTCAATTCAGCGCGGTCACCGATTGCTGAACGCCGATTCTCAAGTTCACGGGCGAGGTTGTTGAGCTTGATGGCCGCCTTCTTTCGGTCGATCCCGTCGTCCTTGCTGATGTTTTCAGCCACGCGCTCAGCCTGCAACAGAAGATCCTCGATCTCCGCGAGATTGCGCTCGGCGATCTGCTTTCGCTGCTGTTTGAATTGCTGTCGCGCTTGTTCCGCGACTTTGTAGATCTGCTGGCGCACGTCCACCGCCGCCTGGGTGCTGGCTTGCGCTGTGTCCTCCGCATCGGGCGTCATCACCAGGGCGACAACGGCCAACATCGGAACCAGTGGCGACAACTCGGGCCAACGCACTTGCCATGGAAATTTCGCGTGAATCTCAACACGTGAGACGCGACGCGACGCGTCCCGCAGCAGCGCTGACCCCGCCTCCGCTTCGCGTTCACTCGGCGAGAGCGCAAGCGAACTCGAAACACGCTCCTTCAGTTCGAATCGTCGATCGATCTCGATCGCGACATCGAGTGATGAGCTGGCACGCAAATACGTCATCCCACCGCCGATCAACAATCCCACAGCGATCGCACCGGCGATCCAGCTCCAGGTCCAGACCGAGCCTCCAAATTCGACACTCCAGATCTTGGGAATCGCGAGAGCAATCACCGCCACCAACAGTGCACCAAGTAGAGCGCGGCTGACGAATTGCACAAATTGCAAAGCCAGCATTCGCCGGCGAGCTCGTGTGACCTGGCGGGTGATTTCATCCATCGTGTTTCTCCACCACCGGCGGAACACTCACCGCCGCCCACTCAGCCATGCGCCCCGCGATCACCAACATGACCCAGGCGATCCAAAACAGTCTACTCTCTGCGAAACCAAAGTATCACCAGATCGGGTTGGCCCTGTGAAACGCGGCACAACCATGATCGACCACAATCTCGGCTATTATACGGGCTTTTTGGTCAGAATTCGCCCCCGTTTGGAGTCAACCCGTAAAGAAGCGAACGGCGTTGCGAAAAATCTGTGATCCGTCACCCGGATCTCCGCCTTCGCCGCGC
>PADE01000291.1 GCA_002702965.1 Planctomycetaceae bacterium | reverse complement strand
GCCCGCTCGGCGTCCTGACGTTCCATCCGCTGTGGCGCATTGAGCTGACGAACCCACTGGCGAACACGTTTGGAGGTCTCGCCATTCAACGCGTCAGTCAGCCCCTGTTCCCACAAAAAACACGCGGTGACTAGCAGTGCTCCCGTCACAGGCTTTGCCTCTTGGGTCGTGGATTTGCCGACGCCGCACCGTCGATGAAGCACCCGTTCGTATCGCTTCCCCCGCACACCTATTTTACGGGCATCGTTGAGAATGTTCCAGCAACAGCAGCGCGGCGAGTCATTCGCATCCATCCGCCGGCAACTCGGCGGTACCACCAACAAACGGGTCGACTGTAAAAAGTCCTCCTCGCGCCAATCTGCGCACTACACTTGGGGGGGCCCAGCGGACATCGCGTCATCGATCGGCCAGCCACAGAGATGGACGCAGTATGCAACGATCGGTTGTTGAAAAGGTCTGTTTTTTTCTCGCTGGATGGGCGGTTCTCCAGACGTGCCCGGCCGGTGATCCACTGATCGAGGTCCACATCGAGGGCCGCCGAATCGAGGGCACACCGCTCGATTGGTCACCTCGGCGGGTGACTCTACTCACCCCCGGCGGGGTTCGCGAAGACATTTCGCCTGTCGCGGTTGAACGATTTCGCCAACTCAACGGGATTTTTGCTCCCTGCTCGCAACGTCAAGCCCGCCGGCAAGTTCGCAGCGAATTCGGTCCAGCATTTTCGGTCACCGCGACGGAACACTATCTGGTCGTGCATCCGCGCGACAGCCGTGATCTCTGGGGTCCACATCTAGAGACCCTCTATCGAGACTTTCACGGGTTCTTTCGACATCATGCGTGCAGCGTCGAGAAAGTGCGGTTTCCCTTGGTGGTCATCGTGTTACCCTCCCGCGACGATTTGCTCCGCAGCGCCACGCGCGGCGGACGGTCTGCGTCAGCCCGGCTGGCGGGTTACTACTGCGACCGTTCAAACCGCATCTGGGTTCACACCGCACCCCCCACCGCAGGCCGCTTGCCACTGGACGCTACGGTCACCCTCCGCCACGAAGCGGCGCATCAACTGGCATTCAATACGGGCATCCACCCCCGGTTCGGTACCACACCGCTGTGGGTCGCTGAGGGACTGGCTGTACTGTTCGAGATGCCCTCGGCATCCGCTGCCGTGGGCGCTGAGGCATCCCCAACCGATCATCAGGTCGCCGATCGGTTGGCGGTCGGCAGGGTGACCGATAAACTCTCACGGCGCTCGATCGGGCTGCAAAGTCTGATTGATCACGACCGCGATTTTCAGCGTACCCCCGATGCCGCGTATTCGCAGTCGGCTTCGCTGACTCGGTTCTTGGTAGCGCGACACGTGGTCCGGTACTTGAGATACCTCAAGTGCATCGCCTCACGTCCCCACTTTTCTCGCTATCGGACAACCGCCAGGCGCGCCGATTTTGAGTCGAGCTTCGGCGCTGACGTAGCTCGGTTGGAGACGAGCTGGAAAGCACACGTCGACGCGAATCCTTAGCTTCATCCGGCGATCGCATCCGGGTCATCTTTCGTAACCACACACGCGCCTGGCCCGTTCGGTCAAGGTTCATAGCGCATCAGGATTTCATCCGGTTTCAGTTCGGCAATCGAACGGAATCCGCCGTCGACAATGGACTCGCCCAGTTGGGTCACCTGCCGGTAATAACGATCGGTCGGACGCTGTCCATTCAATTCACGCCGCAAATCCTGACAGAGAAGATCGGCCGCACCACGCACCACTTCGTCCTCTTGATCCGCGGCGAACAGCGCCGTGCAAAGAACCACGACGAGCTTTTGGACTCGGGACGATACCTCTGACATACGACATTGTCGATCGGCCAGCTTCAGTTGATGCTTGCGCATCATCCCACTTATTTCTCTTGCTGACCGAGGTAACTGCACCGCCGCAAACTCAACGTGTTCACGCAGCTCGACGGGCAAAGCGGGCAGCGCGGCGGCCGAACCCGGAATACAACGGCCCGCCCACCAAGCCGCGTACGCAGTCAAGGGACCTTTCAGCGTCCACAAATGTCGCGGGTTTGTGAATTGAGGTCGTTGCACACCCAACTCGGACAGCGAACGACCGATCGGCTCGAAGAACGTCGTCCCATGCTGCTTGACCAAAGACTTCAGGAAAGCCATTCCCAGCATCTCTCCTTCACCCTCGTAGATACAGGGAGCGAGATACTCGTGGACATTGTCGCCGAACAGGTGACCGTGTAAGAACGAGCGGCCACCGTGTGTCTTCATCACCAACTCGATCGCCGCCTCTTTCTGCGCTTCACTACCAAAGATCTTGGCGACGATGCATTCCATTTCGCCACGGTATCCGAGATCGATCAAGGTCGAGCACCAGGCCGCTAAGGCATCGCAAGCTACAATCAGACCCGCCATCCGAGACAGTCGCCGCCGCACCAATTCGCGATTAGCAATCGGCGCTCCGTATGTCGTTCGGAATCGCGCCCAAGGGATCATGCCGGCCATCATCGATCGCATCGTTCCCGCGGCGTTGGCGCACAGAGCAATCCGACCGAGGTTTAGTCCGTGGTAGGCAATCGTCAGTCCATTGCCGCGTGGAGGCTGTAACAAGTTATCCGCCGGCACGCGAAATCGATTGAACCGAATCCCTTGATTGTGCGATTGCTTCAAAGCCCAGAGACCATACTTCGTCAACTGGAAATGCTCGTTTTCTGATTCCGGAAGATCACAAATGAGCACCGCCGGTTGAGAGTCGACCAGGCAAACCAACCCGATCGTCCGGCCGGGAACGACGTTCGTAATAAACAGCTTCTCACCGGTGACAAGAAAATCATCGCCATCACGCTCAGCGCGTGTCCTCAAGGCCGTCATATCCGATCCCGCATTGGGCTCGGTTAAGGCAAAAGCGGACAATCGTTCGCCGCTGGCCAGCGCCGGCAGGAATCGCGATTTTTGCGTTGGGGTTCCAAATGTCTGCACAGGGTCAACCGCACCGATGCAGCCATGCACCGAAGCCAAGCCCGCCACAGTCGGGTCAACCATCGCCATTCTGGTAACAAACGCCGAAAAGCTACGAAACGGGGCTTCCTGACCGCCGTGCTGTCGGCCGACCAGCAATCCCCAATACCCAACGTCCCCCAGTTCTCGCAGGACCTCAGCAGAGATCTTCCCCTGTTCGTCTAGGATCGTATGGGCGTCTCTGTTGCGCCGCACCACATCGATCGATGCGTCCATCACCTGCACAACCGCCTCTGGCGTTTGCGTGGGCTGTCCCCGGAACAGATCGACGGGAACCCGACGTTCCCAAACCGCGCGATGTACGGGACTATTGACGGTCTGGTACTGCGGCTGAAAGAGCTGCTCTACCTGGTCATCCGCTCGGTCGATGGCACCCGTTCGGCGCGCCTCTTCCGCACTCTTGCCGCCCAGTGTCAACGCGGTTTCAGCAAACGAACTTTCGCGCTCGCCAACTGTCTCGGTAGGCACGGTGTCGGGGCACATCAGCATCTCCTTTCGAATTCCACGGCGATATCTATCGCCCTCCTAGCGGCATTATAGGTCGATTCCCCCCCGTCTCGCATGATCGGCAACGCGGGGCCCTCATCCACAGCCCGGTTTGCCGCTCTCGACGAGAAACTCGATCCAGCGGACGCGAACAGCCTTGCCCGTGTGCCGTGTCGAGGCGAAATGCCCGTAAAATCGGGCAGATTTTCAGGATACGCGGCGGCCAGTGACCCGAGGTGCCCGGGGACCAACGACCGGTTTGAGGTCCCCTGCGTAGTGCTTGCGAGAACGACAGCGACTACAATTGCCAGTCGCTCGGACTCCCGGTTCCCCCGGATCCGTGGCCCCCACCCCTCCGGTCGTCGTCATCTTCAGGACCCTGTCATGCGTGTCGCTCGAATGAGTCTTCTGTTTATGGCGTTCCTCGGTAGCTCGGCGGTCCCTGCAGCAGCACCGACAGAAACTGGGTTTGTGCGGCTGTTTGACGGCAAGACGTTGTCGGGCTGGGAAGGCAACCGAACTCTGTTTCGACCGGTGGCAGGGGCCATCGTCGCCGGTAACCTAGAACAACCGATTCCTCGAAACGAGTTCCTTTGTTCCAAACGAACCTTCGAAAACTTCGAACTACGAATTAAGGCCCGTCTGCGAGGAAAAGGCGATAATGCCGGGATTCAATTTCGCAGTCGCCGAATCCCTAATAACCACGAAGTGATCGGCTACCAATGTGATATGGGTAGTACCTCCGAATTCAAGAACATCTGGGGCTGGCTGTATGACGAGTCGCGGCGAGGGACTTTCTTGGCGCAAGGAGACCCCAACTCCATCTCGCGCGCGTTCAAGCCCAACGACTGGAACGAACTGCGGATCCGCTGTGAAGGTCCGAGAATTCAGATCTGGCTCAACGGCGTGAAGACGGTGGACTACACCGAACGCGAGAAGCAGATTCCCCGTCGTGGAGTGATCGGCTTGCAGATCCACGGAGGCGCGCCATCGGAAGCAGCTTACAAGGACATTCGGATTAAGGAGCTGAAACCCTAGCGTCTGGCATCGTGAGGAAGCGAGCGGCGAACACGCGCGTGATTGCCGTCCGCGCACCGCGCCGGTCATGCCACCTTTCGGGTGCAGGGAGAAACAAGCTGAACCGCCGCGCCGGGGCAAAGTGTCTCGCTGAACGTGGCGACTTCCAGATCGATCAGGCGCTTGGCAAGCTCCTCGGCGAGAGGTCGTCGTAACGGTTCTTTGGCCAGCATTTGCTCGACCAGACAGACCAATCCGGATGGCAGTTGCGGAACCAAGCGGCGCAACGACGGAGGTGTGGCGCAGCGATGCGCTCTGACCAAGTGAGCTTGATCGGAAGGTCGGAAAGGAAGACGCCCGCTGAGGGTTTGGAAAAGCAGTACCCCGAGACTGTAGATGTCACTACAGGGACCAATCGGGCGCGAAGATACCAGAGATTCTGGCGCGGCGTATTGCAGAGTCCCCCGAAACGACGCTTGGTAATCGCAGTCGGTTTCTCGGCGGTAACTCATTCCCAGGTCGATGAGCGTCGCGTGACCGGACGTCGCCACGTGAACGTTGCCCGGTGCGATATCTCCGTGAATCCAACCGGCTCCATGGAGAGCCCGCAAGCCCTCGGCCAACTGGCGAAAAATCCACAAACGACGGGGTAGCAAACGCCAGCGCGGCGAGGTGCTGAACTCCGTCCACGTACCTCCCGCAAGATAGGGAAGCACGAGGTAGTTCGGCGCCGAGTCCAGGTGCACCGAGAGGACCGTCTGCAGGTGCGGGTGCGCCACCTGTTGACTGATCGCCGCCTCCCGTCGCAACATCCGAGTAGCCAGTTCTGAATCACTCGCTTCGATCGGCATTTTCACGACATAATCGGCCGGGCCAGTCGGCGGGAGACGCCGGGGCCTGGCGCGGTAGGGGGGCAGCCAGCGGCCCCTACCTAGTTCGGCAACCAACTCCCATTCCTCGATGCTGGAAACGGCGCTGTGCGCTGACCGTCGCGGCTTGTGTTTTTCGAGATTTCGCGTCGACATCAGAAACCGATCGCTATGGAGAAGTCGTTGCGCGTCCCGCCTCCTGTTTGTTGCATCGGCTGATGCCGACAAGAAATCCACCACAGCTGGTCGGTGCCGAGCCGCGCATCGATCCGAGTTAGGCCACAGTACCCGTTTCCGCCATCATCTTGTCCGTACTGGTCGGATCCACTTGCCGACAGGTGCGCTCCAGTTCGCCCTGAATCTCAACCAACGCGTCGCGCCATTCCTGCGGCGAGGTCTCAGGTGGAGTCAATTGGGCGAACTCACCGATCAAGAGCAACAAACGTAGCAAATGGCGGAAAATCACACCTTCCTGTTTCTGCAATCGCTTGGCGGTCACGTACTGATTGAAATCACCACCCCACTGGAGTAATTCCCCAGCTGCCCAAACGGGAACTGTCACCAAACCGTGTACTCCCGGAAACTCATAGTCGAACAACAAACGCAGCTTTTCCGCGAGCGTCAACACGTATACGCGTTCTTCAGCAAACCCGTCTGGATCCTCCTCCTCTCCCGCGTGCGCAGACGATAGCTGGCCTGGATCTGCGAGTCCCATCTGCAATAGTTGCACGTCCAGGCGCATGATCGCCAAAGGTCCCGGCGGGAGTTCCTCATGGCCGGGCACGCGCACTTGAGGCCCGACGGAACGCGGCATCGCCAAGATACTCTCCATGGCCTGGATGCGCTCACAACGGTCGGCGATACCCAGATGTTTGATCAAGAACGCGCCGTACAGCGGGTGGGCGCCGCGAAATACTAACAGATTTTTCAACTCCGGACGCGGTCGGGCAATCTGCGCCTGATACGGCGGCGGCTCGGGGGATGCTCCGGACGACTTCGGAACAGCACCCGTGCAGGGTGCGGCCGCCGCGGTGTCGGTCGTCTCCTCTGTAGCAGGGGGTTTCGGTTCCAGATCGACATAACCGGCACGCTGCAACGTGAGCAGCATGCGATCCAATTCCTGCTGTCCTATCTGTTGCTGCTTGCCTTCAACGAGCCGCCTCTTCACCATCTCTCGTATACGATCGACTTCGGAAATCTCTTCCAACAGATAGGCCAGCAGTCTCCACGGAAGCGAGCCGCGGCTCTGCAGTTTTCCGGGCGTGGCGTGGATCAGACGTGAGAATTGCGACTCCTCCCAATACTGTTGAGTGGAACGCCGTTTGGGCATCTTCTTCTTGAGTGCTTTCTTCGCTTTGCGCAACCCCGGGTCTTTCGTATCCGCCGGAATCAGGTCGAATTTTTCGCGCCACCGGCCGATCTTCACATCATCCTCGTGCGCCAACCCATACACATGTCCCTCGACATCGAACTGCGGACGGCCCGCTCGTCCGAACATCTGGTGAGCAGCGCTGGCCTCCAACAGTCGTTTATTCCGAGGCGGTCCTTTCAGCAAGCTAGGGAGTACAACGCTACGAGCGGGGAGGTTGATTCCGGCAGCGAGCGTCTCAGTACATACCGTAACCGTCAACAGCTTTCGCTGGAAAAGATCTTCGACAATGCGCTTGTACCGCGGCAGAACACCCGCATGGTGCACACCCACTCCGCGGATCAATAGTTGCCGGAGTTTCGGGCCCGCGCCTTGAGACCAATCGTGGTGTTCGAGCTCCGCCACCAAGGCCTGCTGCTGATTGGCCGCCAGGAGCTTCTTGCCCTTCAGCTGTTCGGCAATGGTCCAGCACTCTTCGCGATTGAAACAAAACACCAGTGTCGGCGTTCGGCGTGTTTCTTCATCTCCACGCGCCATCTCTTCCAACTGCTCAGAGAGCAACTGATCGCCCACCCAGTGGAATGACAGAGGCACTTTGCGGTCGTCGGTTTGGACTAACTCCAAACGCCGCTGATGCGTCGTTGCAAGCCAGCGAACAAACTCGTACGGACTCCCAACTGTTGCCGATAAGAGCAGCATCCGTACATGGGCCGGCAACAGCCCCAACGTCAATTCCCACACGATGCCTCTTTGAGGATCGTTAAAGCTGTGAAACTCATCCATCACGACCGCCGAAACCCGGTCGTCGTCCAACTCTCCGCCATGTAACAGACGGTTGAACAGGATCTCGGCGACAACCACGAGGATCGGCGCCTGAGGATTCACCTGACGATTCCCTGTGACCAGCCCGACGTCTTGCTCCGAGTATCCCCAGTGTTGAACCGCACTCTGCAACTCACGCAATTTCTGTTCGGTTAGCGCAATGAGGGGAGTCGTGTAATACGCTCGCCGTCCGGTCTTTAAGGCCTCGAAGATGGCCGCCTCGGCAATCAGTGTCTTGCCCGTTCCGGTCGGCGCGCAGACCAGCACACCACCCGCCGAGGTAAACCACGCCAACAGCGCTTCTTCCTGTACCGGGTACGGTTCAAACCGAAGCTGTTCAAAATACTCGTTTGCCAGGCGATCGCGGGACACGATTGTAGGATCACTCCCAATACGACCTGTTCCGTTCCACGGGTACGACCGGTTACGTGCACCGCCGTATCCCTCTCGCACCAGGGCCGTCTCCGTTCGCTACCGCCAGATACGTTTTGGGACGCATGGGTCGGCTTCGGAAATCGCGGCTTCACCGCCAGCCCGGATCGATGAACCCACTCACCGGTCGGACTGAATCCCCTCCTAGTTGACTACACCAACGTACCTGACTGAGGGTCCACACCGACTCCTTCCACGACAGACGCCAGGTTCTCGAGCACGAGCAACAGAGATCCGGGATCCATAACCTCCTCCTCGTCGTCGGTGCCGGGAACCAACCGCTCAAAATGGAAGACATCGAAGCGCGCGGTGAACTCCGTAAGCCGTTCGAATCGAAGCTGCTCTTCCTCCGTCAAATCACCGACATCCAATTCCTGTCGCAGCTCTTGGATTTGCTCTTGTACCTCTTCACCGGAGACGTAGCTGATGTCCATACCCGAATAATCGGCCGCTGAGACCAGGGTTAACGACTCGAACTGGCCACCTTCGTTGGGATGCGTCGCGGCCAGCTCGTACCCTCCTCCTAAGCTGCGCAGACTTTCGAGAGTCGTCTCCACGGTCGGACGATTGGTTTCCTTGAACAACACAAAGAACGTCTCGCGCCAGCGATACTGGTCATTCTCAAAGAGTGACATAGGTCCGTCTGCTTTCTGCGGCGTTCGCGATCTTCCATCAACGTGTTGAAGCTACCGATGAGCCCACTTGCCGGGCCAGCCCGTGTTTACAAAAAAAGGCAACACCAATGTCCCACGACCTATTGTCGAAAGGACCTGCGTCCTAAGAACCCGAGTACCCGAGATCGGGTCCGGGATCCTGGCCCGTCTGCCACGCCTCCAGGGAACGCAAAACGTGATCACGTTCGTTTTGCGTACTGACCCATATCGACTCATCCATCTCCAGCCGCACTTCGTATTCACCCTCATGGTCGCAGTCTTCGTGACCGCAAAAATGGGGCACCTGAGAAACCCACAGAATGCGATACAACGGAATGTGCTTGTCATCAACGGTACAAAAAATATTTGGCATTTATCTACTCAGCCGCAAGAACTTCTGTGTCGGTTTTCCCTCAGGCCGCGTTGCAAGCCCGCTGCTCGAGGTTCAATCACTGCCTCGATAACACTCGTGAGCGATCTGCGGCCGCTTGAACCGCGGCGATACACGCCGCCCTTACCGCACGCGATTCTAGCACCTGCAATCCGGCGATCGTGGTACCACCCGGACTGGTCACTCGATCTCTGAGAATCGCCGGGTGCTCACCCGTATCTGTCACCATTTGGGCAGCGCCACGCACCGTCTGCGTAGCGAACGCCGTCGACAGTTCACGCGGTAATCCCATCAGTACACCGCCATCGCTGAGCGCCTCGATCATCGCAAACACAAAAGCGGGACCCGATCCCGACAACCCGGTAATCGCATCCAACCACTCTTCTGGAACACAGGCACTGGTCCCCACGGTACTCAAAAGCTGGCCCACGAGTTCACCGTCGGCGGCGCTCACGCCCTCGGCAAGCGCATACGCTGCGGCGCCACAACCTACCAGGCAAGGTGTATTTGGCATCACGCGAATCACGCGCTGCGTATCGAGTCCGGAACAAAGTCGCTCGAGCGAGACTCCCGCCGCAATCGAGACAACCAGACTGCCGGGCCCCACATGACCCCTCAATTCGTCGAAGACCGCCTGCATCGCCTGTGGCTTGACCGCCAGGATAAACACGTCGGAGTCTGCGACCACCTGGCGGTTGTCGCCCGCGGCTCGGGCATCGGGGACATGCTGTCGAAACGCCTCCACCGCCTCCGGCAGCGGATCATAGACCGACAACTGCCGTCCCAGGATCGACTCGGCTTGTACCAATCCGCGAGCCAACGCCTGCGCCATCTGTCCGGCGCCCACAAATCCTAGATTGATTTCCAGCATCTTGTTCCCGTACATCGGATCTGCCAGCGCTCGTAACGTTGCCTCCAATGCTAAGGAAATCACCATCGCAAGACAATGTTCCCTCGTTTTCCGGCGGATTCGCTAGCGCTCCAACGCGCCGGTGCGCAGGGCTCGATCGGTCACACCGTCGCGGTTTGGCCGGTTTCTACCACCATCCGCTTTCGACCAAGTTGCGTGCGGCGAGAGATCGTAAAACGGCACCCTCGCGAAAACGGAAACGCAGCCGGACGCGGTACGCAGATGGACGTAACCGGCGCGACCGAGTTGGAACCGCCTGCTGGAGAAGCGTCCGTCGGTTGCGGTTCGAGTCCGGTTCCTACTAAACAGACCAACCGGCGGGGCCCTTGACAGTTTTCTTTCGATGAAAGAAAATATTTTGACCAGTCAAAATATGGCTGCCAAGTCAATTTACGCCCCGTTCGACTGGTCGTAGCCGGGCGGTTGTCAGAAGCCCGGCGATCTTCTTCCGATGTGCAACCAGGCACGAAGGGTAGCTCCCGCTGTCGAGCAGGCAGGTCGCGCAACAGCGATCAAGGGAACTGCTACCCCTTTTGCCGACGCCTTGAATCGAGCCCCGACCATGAAACAAGACACTCGGAGAGTTGCCCTCGTGGCGTGTCTCTTGGGATGCATCGCTCTCACTGGTTGTAACGAATCGACGTCGCCCCAGCACGTTGACAAACGCCTCCGTGCAGACCTCTCGGAGCCTTTTCAGGTAGTCACCACCTGCGGAATGGTGACCGATATCGTCAAGCAAGTCGTGGGCGGCGAAGCCGTCGTCAGCGGAATCATGAGAGAAGGAGTCGATCCCCATCTCTATCGCCCTACCCGGTCGGATGTCAAGCAACTGTCCGAGGCGGATGTCATCTTCTATTCGGGCCTGATGCTCGAGGGGCGAATGAGTGACACCTTTTCCCGGGTGCAGCGAACAGGAATCCCCGCTTTCGCGGTCACCGAGGGCATCGACCGGGCTCTGTTGCGAGAACCACCGGAATTCGCCGGTCACTGGGATCCGCACGTCTGGATGGACGTCCAGGCCTGGAGCGCGTGCGTCACGTATGTCGCCACGGCGCTCGGTGACTACGATGCGGCTCAAAAGCAACAATACGCAGAAAATGCTAGCGCCTATCGGGAGAGCTTGACGGCACTGGATGATTTTATCCGCAAGACGATCGCTTCCATTCCCGCGCAGCAGCGAGTCCTGATCACCGCACACGATGCCTTCGGATACTTCTCCCGCGCTTACGATATCGATGTTAAGTCGGTACAGGGATTGAGTACCGAATCCGAGGCCGACCTCAAGCACATCAATGAACTGGTCGATTTCATTTCCTCCCGTAAAATTCAGGCGATCTTCGTCGAATCGAGCGTCTCGGATCAGAATATCAAAGCTATTCTCGAAGGCTGTGGCCAACGAGGATGGAAAGTAAGAATCGGTGGCAGTCTGTTTTCCGACGCGATGGGTACGCCCGGTACCTACCGCGGTACGTATGTAGGCATGATGGACCACAACGCCACGCTGATTGCCCGCGCGCTCGGTGGCNAGGTTCCTGAAAAAGGGCTCAACGGAAAACTCTAATTACAGTTTGGTTCGGCGGTGTTCCGGTTGGACGCTCCGAACGGTGTGACCCCAACATGTTTCTCACGCCGGCATGGCTGCCTGGCGTCGAACCAACTTTGCTGCCGNTGAAGCAGCAGTCCGCGGATGGCGTGCTATGCCCCCCGAACCCATTGCCGCCGATGCGTCTCCAGCTCCGCCGTTGTCGATCCACGACATGACCGTGGCGTATCAACGCAAACCCGTGATCTGGGACATCGACTACCTCGCACCACGGGGTAAATTGGTCGCCATCGTCGGACCCAACGGAGCCGGCAAGAGCACGCTTATTAACGCCGCCTTGGAGCTGATTCCCCGCGCCTCAGGGCGGGTCCGTTTCTTTGGTGAAGCGTACCGACGACAACGGCATCGGGTGGGTTACGTGCCGCAACGCGAGAGTGTCGATTGGGACTTTCCCGTCAACGCGTTGGACGTCGTCGTAATGGGACTGTACCGCAAGATAGGCTGGTGCCTTCCGGTATTGCGACGACACCGCAAGGCCGCGCTCGTGGCGCTGGAGCGGGTCGGGATGGCGGATTATGCGCATCGCCAAATTCGCCGTTTGTCTGGAGGACAACAGCAACGTGTGTTCCTGGCGCGGGCGCTGGTCCAAGACGCCGACCTGTACCTGATGGACGAGCCATTTACCGGCGTGGACGCCGCAACCGAACGAGCGATTGTCGAAATTCTCCGAGAACTACGGTCGCAGGGAAAGACCGCGTTGGTGGTCCACCACGATCTACAAACGGTGACCGAGTACTTCGACGAAGTCATGCTATTGAACATGCGTCTGGTGGCAACCGGTCCGGTCGACGAAGTGTTCACCACAGAAAATCTGCGCAAGACCTACGGCGGACGCCTGATGCTGCTAGACCATGCCGGTCACGCGATCGCGAAAGGCGGCTCCTGATGGGCTTCCCAGCAAGGGTCGGACGAGCGACGAGAGATGGTCGCCACACTAGCCGACGATCCGTCGCTCAACTTTGGCTGTCGACGCTACTGGTAGCCTGGACGGCCTCGGCGACACCTGCCCAACAACCCGTGAATCACGATCACACGCGCGCGTCGCAGCCCTCCTCGGAGCCGAGTGGCGCAAGCTCGTTGGCAGACAACCGGTTCGCATGGCCGTCGATGTCTGACATCAAACGTGTGTTGTGGATGCAGGATTACAACACACGGATCGTTTTATGGGGTACAACTACGCTCGGACTCGCGGCGGGAATTGCGGGCACTTTTTTGCTGTTGCGAAAAAGATCGCTACTGGGTGATGTCGTCGGACACGCTTCTCTACCTGGCGTGGCAATCGCTTTTCTGGTCATGGAATCCGGCCAACCGGGAAATGGCAAGTGGTTACCCGGCCTGCTGCTCGGCGCGTCGATCGCCGGCGTCGCCGGCATGGCATCCACCGTCGCCATCCGATCCTTGACACGGATCAAAGAAGACGCTGCATTGGCGATCACTCTCGGGAGCTTCTACGGGTTGGGGATTGTGTTGTTCACGATTATCCAGGACCTGCCCACCGGGAGCCAAGCCGGGCTGGCCAATTTCATCTATGGCAGCGCCGCCTCGATCAACCAGGGGGACGTAGGATTGATCTGGCGTGTCGCGATCGTCGCCATCCTGGCCGCAGGGCTGTTGTTCAAGGAATTCGGTTTACTCTGCTTCGATGAACGATTCGCAGCTTCGCAAGGATGGCCCGTGGTACTCATCGATCTGATCCTGATGGGCCTGGTGGTAGCGGTCTGTGTTATTGGGCTGCGCAGCGTCGGGTTGTTGCTCGTTGTGGCGCTGCTGATCATTCCCGCTGCAGCGGCCCGTTTCTGGACGGACAAGCTCTCGCGCATGACGCTTTGCGCTGCGGCCATCGGAGTGATTTCCTGTTATGTCGGGGCGGCGTCGAGCGCGTTGTTCTCACGCCTCGCCGCGGGGGCCGTGATTGTACTGGCCGGTTCAGCCCTGTTCTGTGTGAGTCTCTTCGTGGGCACTCGCCGCGGTGTCTTAGTGCAGTGGTATACTCGCCGCCAACTGAATCGTCGCATCGCCGCGCAACACCTGTTGCTCGCTTTCTTCGAGATCATCGAATCGCGCGCGATCCCCGGTTCGCCGCTGCCGTCAGCCGACAGCGCAGTGAAATTCGATGAACTACTCAGCCGACGATCCTGGCCCGCAAGCCGTTTGCTCGACAGTGTGCGGATCGCCCTGGCGACAGCCGTCCTCGAGTCCCTCTCCGATCGTGTTTACCGTCTCACGGCGCTCGGTCAGGTGGCGGCACGCCGTGCGGCACGCAATTACCGGCTGTGGGAACTCTACCTACTCGAGCATGCCGACGTCGCTCCGGCGCAAGTGGATCGCGACGCAGAGCAAATCGAACATGTTCTCGACCGAACAACGATCGCCGAGTTGGACGTGCTGTTATTCAAGAAGTACCCGCAGATGGACCCGGGGCAACCCGACCCTGCTCCCCCCGGCAATCGGCCGGGGCTCCTCTCCTGAGTTGCCATGTTCGCAGAATTACAACACACCTTGTCCGACTGGGGGTCGCTCGATACCTGGATCGTGATCACTGCGTCGCTGGCCGCAATGGCATGCGCGCTGCCCGGCGTGTTCTTGGTGCTGCGCCGACAGAGCATGATGGGCGACGCTCTCAGCCACACCGTCTTGCCTGGGATCGTGGTCGCTTTTCTACTGTCGTACGGGTTGCGGGATGCTGGGTGGATCAGCGCATCCGCCCAATCGGCGACATTGCCGCTGGTCTTGTTCGCGGGAGCGGTCGCGCTCGGCATCCTGTCCGCCATGCTGACCGAATTCGTACAGAAACTGGGAAATGTCGAAAGCAGTGCGGCGTTGGGCGTCGTTTTCACCTCTCTGTTCGCCTTGGGGCTTCTGTTGATTCGGCTCAAGGCCGACTCCGTACACATCGACCCGGACTGTGTGCTGTACGGCAACGTCGAAACCGTCAANCTCGGCGTGGCGGGAATCCCACGGGCCACGGCAATGGTGGGCGGATTACTCGTGGTCAATCTGGTCCTGGCTCTGCTCTTCTACAAGGAGCTAACGATTAGCGCCTTTGATCCAGGCCTGGCAACCACGCTCGGGATCCGCGCCCGTCTCATGCACTANGCGCTGATGGCGACCACCGCGGCGACGCTGGTGGCCGCGTTTGAAAGCGTCGGTAGCATTCTGGTGATCACCATGCTGGTCGCACCGGCCGCCACAGCCAGTCTTCTCACAGACCGTCTGCCAACGCGATTAGCAGTAACCCTTTTGGTTGCCTTGACTACCGCTTGCCTAGGACACGTCATGGCTTTGACGCTGCCCTCCTTCATTTTCTCGAGGCTGGGCTTTTCGGGTGTGCAGGACGCAAGTACGGCCGGGATGATGGCCGTCGCTTGTGGAGTTGTTTTCGCGCTCGCTATGTTCTTTGCCCCGCGGCACGGTGTCATCAGCAAAGCAGTCGGACAAGCTCGCTTGGAACTGCGGCTCGCTTGCAATGACCTGTTGCGAACGCTCTACCAAGCAGAGACGCCGACTCCGTCTNCTTGGCACGCCTCTGCCAGTGAACCATCTGCCAGTGAACCATCTGCCAGNGAACCAGANGTCCTGATATCAACGCGAGGGACTCTCCTACAACAGCTGGCCAGCTGGTCGCTGCTTGTCAGTCAGCACATTACCCGTGGCGCCGCCGGTCGTCAGCTGACCGACAAAGGAAAGCAGGCAGCCGCACATATTGTGGGATCTGAGTATGCACCCGCAACACAGCGCAACGAAACGGACACGCCGAGTGCCACAGCGCTGACCTCGCCGAATACCGCGATGCCATCTGGACAACAGAGCGAGTCACCGTCCCAGGACCCTAAACAGCCGTAGGCTGTCAACGCCCACCGCGTCCNNCAGGCNNACCACGTCCGCCGCGTCCACGNCCGCCGCGTCCTTCAGGCCCACCACGTCCGCCGCGTCCACGNCCGCCGCGTCCTTCAGGCCCACCACGTCCGCCGCGTCCACGTCCGCCGCGTCCTTCAGGCCCACCACGTCCGCCGCGTCCACGACCGCCGCGTCCTTCAGGCCCACCACGTCCGCCGCGTCCACGACCGCCG
>PADE01000290.1 GCA_002702965.1 Planctomycetaceae bacterium | reverse complement strand
AGGTGGACAGCTCACAGGTTGCCTTCGAGGTCGCTGGGACGCTAGCGTTCAAACAAGCCTCCAAGGAGGCCAAGCCCGTCCTGCTTGAACCGATCATGAAAGTCGAGGTCGAATGCCCCCAAGTTCACCAGGGGCCCATCGCTGGTGACATCACGAGTCGGCGGGGCGTCATCATGACCACGGGATTGCGCGAGAATATCTCCCACGTGACTGCGGAGATTCCACTCGCTGAGTTGTTCGGATACGCCACCGACCTACGCAGTCTGACGCAAGGGCAGGGGACATTTACCATGGAACTCCATACCCATCGTCGCGTTCCCAGTAGCATCCACGACGATGTCGTCAAACAACGCCTCAAGCAACTCTCAACGGTTCATGCGTAAACCGAGACGACGAGATTTTGCGACCGCTCGACGCAACGTTCTTGCTCCATCCGTTTGCTTCGCAGATCGATCGCAGGCGGTCAAACGGTTGTCGTGACAACCAGATGAGACCACCTCGGCGCTGCCATGTTTTCTGGATCGGGCTATACTCCGGGCCATGAAACGTCGCATCGCCCAACTGCCGTTGCACACCGGCAAGGCCCCGCCCTGGTTGTTCCGTCGAATGACAAAATTGGCTGGCGCCATCGCAATGGCGATTGTGGAAGAATTTGGTACGCAGGAATTACTCCGTCGTCTCTCCGACCCTTGGTGGTTTCAAACGTTCGGCTGCGTGCTCGGCTTCGACTGGCACAGCAGTGGCATCACAACCGTGACCTGCGGCGCGCTTAAAGAAGCCTCTCGAACGATGGGTCAGGATCTGGGAATCTTGGTGGCCGGAGGTAAGGGAAAAACGAGTCGCAAGACACCGAGTGAGATCTCCGCTGCAGCCGATCGGTGGGCGATCGTCGACGGCGACCGCCTCATCGCCGCATCACGGATGAGCGCCAAAGTCGATTCCGCCGGTGTACAGGACGGCTTTGAGATCTACCACCACGCCTTCTTCTTTACCCCCAGCGGCGAGTGGTGCGTCGTACAGCAGGGACTCAATGCAGCCAGCGGATGGGCGCGTCGCTATCACTGGCTCAGTGAAAGCGTCCACGACTTCGTCTCCGAACCACATCAAGCAGTCCAAAACCTGGACGCCGAAACTCCCCCACCGAAGCGGTCTGGCAAACGGCAAGCGATGCTGAACATGGTCGCTAAAGAAGCGCATGACAATCGCCAAGGATGCGCCGATCTGGCCTGTCATAACCCCGACTGGGTAGTCAGCGAGATCGAGCGTTGGACCGAAGGCCCGACGCTATTTGCCCCGCAACGCCACCCGCTACTCCCGCGTGACGTGAATCTGCCGCGGTTGCGGCAACTGGTGATCCGAGCGCACGAAAACCACCCTCGTGACTTCGCCACGCTGCTCGGCACGCAGGGTGTTGGCGCCGCGACCATTCGGAGCCTAGCCCTGCTGGCCGAGGTCATTTTTCAAGCTCCGGTCTCCCGTGCCGATCCGGGCCGCCCCGACAACGAGCGCCGCGACGCACGCCAGTGGGCCGATTATGCATTCGCCCACGGCGGCAAAGACGGGACTCCCTTTCCGGTCGACCGAGTCGGTTACGACCGCAATATCCAGATCCTCTCCGAGGCGGTCCGCCGCGCGCGGTTGGGTGAAAACGACCGCTTCGCCGCGCTCAAGCGACTTGCCACGATGGGTTCCCGGCTGGGAAACGGCCCGATTGGGTAGCTCGAGGCGGTCTCCCCGTCACGGCCCCGCGGCGGGTATTAATCTGCGTTACTGCGGAAAGATATTCGGGTCGTGACGATTATGACGGTAGTAGGGCTCAGATCGGCCGCGCGCGGTGGGAAAACGCTTCAGCCACCGAGCCGGCGTCTCCGATTGAAATCCGGGCGATTCACGACTGGTTCCCCGCCCCTCGGTGACGCTCCACGGCGTCGGGCGGTACACCAATTCCGACCCCTTGAAAACGGATTACCCGATGTTCAGGACGTCGTCGTCAGGCACTGTTTGGTTGGTTGTAGGGTGCGGGCTGTGTTGGTCGGGCCTACTTCTGCGACCGCGAACGGCCACTGCACAGCACCCCTCGCGAAGCACAGCAAGATCGAGCCTCACCGTGGCACCGTTGCGCCAAACCAAATCGCGGTTGCCGGGTCCGGTTAGCCCGTCACACGGTGCGACAGGCCCCTCGGGGTTTAGCAGCAGAGGTCCAATCGAGAAAATTGATATCGACATCACTCCCCGTCCAGGACCGGTGCCCATGTGCCTGACACCCGCATCGGATGCCAGCTCCTCGGCCGGCCATCGCGGTGCTCGGGGCCGCCCACACAACCGCATTACGTTCTGTTGGAAATCACCGGGCCTGTATCACTACCCGCTCTACTTCGCCGATGACGCGCTGGAACGACACGGTCGCACGCAAGGCGTCAGCAGCGTCCATAGCGGCGTACATTTTTTTTCCCACCTCGCTGTGCTTCCACTTCAGTGGCTCGTCCCGTCGATTGGTGCATCGCACGACGCCGACGGCGCCCCAGACCGGTTCCCGTTCCCTCGGTAAAACATCGCCCGGGGAAGCGAGTGTGCCAGCGTCCACACCCGATCAAGCTGGCTCTACGACATCGATCGGTCAGAAGAATTCGACGTTGGCGGCCCACCTGCTATGCCAGCTGAACGAATAAGCCCTGGTCGTTCGGGCGCCGCTGGCCCACAATGGGGCAATCCTGTTCACTCACGTTGAATGTACATGCTCACCACCACCGACATTCTGGGGCCCGAAGGACGCATCGCGGCTCGTCTGCCCCACTACGAAGAACGTCCCGAGCAATTGCAGATGGCCAACGCGGTCGCCGCGGCTCTGCAGGAGGGACACCATCTGATCAGTGAAGCGGGGACCGGAGTCGGCAAGAGTTTCGCGTATCTGGTACCGGCTATCTTGTCGGCAACACAGCAAGCTGGACCAGGCGCCGGTTCCACCCAGCGACGAATCATTGTCTCGACCCACACAATCAGTCTGCAGGAGCAACTTGTTCACAAAGACCTTCCCCTCCTCAACAGCCTGATCCCGCGCGAATTCAGTTTTGTCCTCGCGAAGGGCCGTCGCAACTATCTGAGTCGGCGACGACTTGGAACGGCGATGTCACGCGCCAGCCATCTGTTTCAGTCTGATGACGAGCTCCAAGATTTACAGCGCATCCGTAACTGGACACGCGAATCCAGAGATGGCTCGTTGAGTGACTTCGATGTACGGCCACAGGCTGTGGTATGGGACGAGGTCGCCAGTGACAGTGGAAACTGTCTTGGGAAACGGTGCCCAACTTACGACGATTGCTTTTACTTTCGTGCCCGCCGCCGCATTTACAACGCCCAGATCTTGATCGTCAATCATGCCTTGTTGTTCAGCGACCTGGCATTGCGGCGAGTCGGTGTGAGCCTGCTCCCGGATTACGATGCGATTATCTTCGACGAGGCCCATACGCTGGAATCGGTTGCCGGGGACCACCTCGGACTCGGTGTCTCATCGGGTCAAATCCGGTACCTGCTGAACCGACTGTACAATGAGCGTTCCAACAAGGGCCTGCTGGTCCACCATCAGCTCGCGCAGGAGCAAGAACAGGTATTGTTCTGCAAGCGGCGTGCCGAAGAGTTTTTCGGAGACCTGTACGAATGGTTGCAGGCACGACCCGCTGGAAACGGAAGAGTTCTAGAGCCGGAAATCGTGCGCAACCGTCTGTCTGCCTCGATGGAACAACTGGCGCGGGGGTTACGGGATTACGCGGAACGCCTCGACGACGAGAGCGAACGGCAGGATGTGATCTCGAGTCACGATCGGTTGATGGCTCTGTGCGGTGATCTCGAGGCTTGGCGCACCCAACAACTTACCGACAGTGTCTATTGGCTTGAAGGTTACCAATCACGACGACGGCAATTGCGAGTCCGCCTGGCCGCGGCGCCGATCGATGTCGGCCCACAACTACGCGAACACCTGTTTGACGTGACTCGTTCGGTGATCATGACCAGCGCCACTCTGGCAACGGGGCGCAATGACTCGTTCGACTTTTTCAAGTCGCGAATCGGGCTCACGCAGTGCATTACCGACCGCCAGGGAAGTCCGTTCGATCACGAACGGCAGGTGCAGCTCGTCGTTGTCCGTAACATGCCCGATCCGAACCGGCAAAAGGAGGAGTTTCACGAACGCTGCTGTGCGATGATCCGCCGCTACGTCGGACGGACTGACGGGCATGCGTTTGTGCTGTTTACGAGCTACGACATGTTACGGAAGTGCGCCACAGCATTGACCCCGTGGCTCGCAGAACGCGACATGGCCCTCTACAGTCAAGCCGACGGAGCCCCCCGACAAAAGTTACTCGACGGTTTTAAGGACAATCCGCGGGCAGTCCTGTTCGGCACCGACAGTTTTTGGCAAGGAGTCGATGTTCCCGGAAGTGCATTGCAAAACGTGATCATCACACGTCTCCCCTTCAGCGTTCCCGATCAGCCGCTACTAGAAGCTCGCCTGGAGGCGATTCGAGCTGCTGGCGGCAATCCATTCCGAGACTACCAACTCCCTGAAGCAATCATCAAGTTAAGGCAAGGATTCGGCCGGTTGATTCGCACACAGCGAGACCACGGAATCGTAGTCCTCCTCGACCCCCGCATTTCCAACAAGCCGTACGGGCGCCTGTTTGTGAACGCGCTTCCGAAATGCGACCTGCTGGAGGAGAGCGCTTTTGATGAAGACGTCGGTGACGAAGAGACCTGGTAAGCGCGGTGCCGCTGGCGCAACCAGCCAGCAGCCGATTCGCGACCACTGGGCAGACCTCGAATGGCCTTCGGATGCTGGCGATCTTGGCACCCGATCGGGGCGGTGATCAGTTTGCACGTGGGGGGCACGCGCTTCGATGGCGCCGTGTGTTGTGATTGTCACCACGTCGCCCCGATCACCGTCGCGGCCAGCGCGCGTCGCATCAAGGATCGGCCTGGTTTTTCTTGACTTCTCGTCCCGCTGGATTGAGCCATTCCTCACGGCGCTGCTGTTGTTCCGGAGTTGCCGCTTTAACCGACTGCAGTTGCCACGATTGCCGGGGTGCGTCAGCCAGCGTTGCCTGAATCTTCATTATCTTGCCGCGGCGGACAACCAACAAAGACCGAGTGTCCCCCGGCCGATAACGTTTCAGGCGATCGCCCCAGCTCTCGGGGAGCACTCGGAAACCATCCCAAGCGACGATTTCGTCATCGACGTTGACGCCCGCGCGAAACGCGGGGCCGTCGCGAACCACCCGTGTCACCAGTAATCTTCCATCGCGAGCCCGTGTCGATGCACCGAACCACGCCGTAGTTTTGCGAGCCTTCTCCGTTTCATCCGACGCTGCGCCGGTTTCAGGACGGAACTGAAGCCCCCACCACATCAAGGCAGGAGTAAAGTCGATTTCTTCGACCGAGTCGACGTGTCGTTGGAACCACTCGTCGAGATCGGTTTGAGCCAATTGACTCGCCAACCCACGAAAGTCCTCTGGAGCGTAACCGCGCTCGCCTGCATGGTCCCGATAGAGCGCTCTCATCAGATCATCGAGTGACGTCTCATCGCCCGTCAATTGACGGATCTTCGCATCTAACAAAAACGCCACCGCCGCGCCTTTGGTGTAATAGCTGATCCTGGCGTTCCTGGCATTTTCATCCGGCCGGTAAAACTTAATCCAGGTATCGTGCGACGAGTCGCGCAGCGATTGCACCAAGCGGCCCGGTGTCTTCTTGACGGACTCGATGATCTTTGACAGCCGCTGAAAATACTCTTTCTGAGTGCACAAACCGGCACGAATCAACGCCAGATCTTGGTAGTAACTGGTGATGCCCTCCGCGATCCAGAGCGTGGGGAAAAACACTTCCTGTGAGTAATCGTAATCGACTAGCTCACGAGGTCTCAAACGCCGAACGTTCCAGGTATGAAAAAACTCATGGCTGACCAAACCGAGCCAGTCCAGGTATTCCTTTCTGCGGCCGTAGTTCCAGCGACTCGTCATCAACAGCGTGCTGTCATCGTGTTCCAAACCACCTCGACTCTCGGTAATCAAGTTGAAAAAGACGTAACGAGGGTAGGGTACCGTTCCCCACATCCGCTGATGCTCGGCCACAATCTGCGCAGCGCCGCGCGCCGCCGCTGCCCCATCCCATAGGCCGTCACCCCCCTGGTTCACCAGCCAGTGCTCGCGACCCCCAACCTGAAACGGAAACACCGACGGATTCCCTACCAAGATCGGTGAGTCGACCAACTGGTCGAAGTTCGTGGCACGGTACGCGTGTGGGTCATCGCCCGGCCGTAACGGAAGTGCACAAATCGACCGCTTCCAGGCACCGGGTAATTCGATCCGGACATCATGCAGCGTGTCCTCTTCGCCATCCAAGGTGAGAAAGGTCGCAGCGCCGTTCAGGATCGCAAACTGCCGATCGACCCAGTTCGTTCGCACCGACATCTCTCGACAGTAAAGACGGTACTCGATGCGGATCTTCGGCTGACCCTCGGTGACGATTCGCCAACGTTGCTTATCGCGTTTTTCGATCGGCAATTCCTGGCCATCGTCTACAGAGACCGCCTTCAGCGACTCGACGTGGCGCGCGTACTCGCGGATCAGATACGATCCGGGTGTCCAAGTCGCCATGCGCACCTCGACGACTTTCCGGCTCCGTGTGGAAATCGTCATCGCGATCTCCACGTAGTGGTTTTGGGCCTGTGGAAAACGGACAACGTAATCGATCGGTTCGGCAGCCGCGCTCGGGAGCGGGGCCAGCGCGAACCCTATCGAGAGAATGCCCAGCAAACGGGATGGGTCACATCGAGTGATCGTCGGCATGCGCTCGCACCTCAGTCGAAAAGTCCCCGGGCGGCGGCGCCGTGAAACGGCAGGACCCAGGGGCCACTCAACCATGAAAGAGGATGGTAGTGGCCACACCCGGCTCTAAAGATCTACCGTTACTATAGTTGCCCGGTAAAGACAATCGAGCGCCGCACCGTACACGCGTCGGCCCAGCGCATCACCAAGCACACCACGCTCGAAAACCGCGCAGCGGTCCGCAGACCCTAAGATTTNACAGAAATGGCTTTCCACAACCTCGGTGGAGAAATCGGCAATTCACCCATCCGGACGCCGACCGCGTTGTAGATNGCAATCGCGATCGCGGCGGGCGGTGGCACGATCGGCGTTTCCCCAACCCCGCGAACACCAAACGGATGATCCGGATTGGGGACTTCGACGATGATCGTGTCAATCATCGGCACGTCCAGGCAGGTCGGAATGCGGTAGTCGAGAAAACTGGCATTCTCCATCCGGCCCTGGTCGTCGAGAAAATACTCTTCATTCAGCGCCCACCCAATACCCTGAACGGCACCGCCCTGCATTTGTCCTTCGACATAACTGGGATGGATTGCTTTGCCAGCATCCTGAATCACCGTGTATCTCAGGATCGAGGTCTTGCCGGTGTCGGGATCGACCTCGACATCGACGATGTGCGCGCCAAACGTGTTGGTCGCTCCATCGGGGGCCACCGCCGCGCGACCCACCACCGCTTCGCCCGTCGCATGCAGTTTACCCGCCAGTTCGCCGAACGTAAGCGAGTCTCCATTGTGGCTGTAAACCCCATCCTCGACGGTGACATCCTCGGCCGGGCAATCCCACAGAATGGCCGCCCGTGAGGCCATTTGCTGCTGGATGTCGAGTCCGACCTTGTACGCAGCCAACCCAGTCGCAAAGGTCACCCGGCTGCCACCGGTGACATCGGTATACCCCACACTATCGGTGTCGGCCACCTGCGGGTGGACCTCCTCGGCGGTGATGCCCAACGTTTCCGCCAATTGCATCGCAATCGATGCCCGCGAGCCACCAATGTCGGTTGAGCCTTCGGTCAAGGTCACCGTACCGTCGGAATTCACGTGAGCGGTCGCACTGGACTTGAGTCCACAATTGAACCAGAATCCGAGTGCAACGCCGCGACCGCGATGAGGACCTTCCAGCGTACTCTGGAAGTGGTCACTGTTCTGCGCCGCCTGTAACACCTCGACACATCCGATCCTCGGATAAACGGGGCCGTCGACGCGCCGCGTGCCTTCAACTGCCGCGTTCTGTAGCCGCAACTGAATCGGGTCGATTTCTAGTTTCTCTGCGAGTTCGTCGAGCACCGTCTCGCAGGCGAACGCGGCGTGCGTCGATCCGGGGGCGCGATAGGCCTGCGTCTTTTGTTTGTTGAGCATCACGTTGTAGCCGTCCACCTTGGCGTGGGCTAAATCGTAGCAGCTGAAGACACACATGCAGGCCGGTCCAATCGGGCCCCCCGGAAAAGCGCCGGCGTCAAAGGCAATCCACGCCTCGCCTGCAGTTAATTTTCCCTCCTTGGTCGCGCCGAGCTTGACGCGCATGAATGAACCCGGAGTCGGTCCAGTTCCCTCGAACACTTCATCACGCTGCATCGCCACTTGCACCGGACGGCCACAATGACGACTGAGCAGAGCCGCAACCGGCTGAAGATAAACCGTGATCTTGCCTCCAAAACCACCGCCGATCTCGCAGGGTACGACTTTGACCTGAGAGACCGGAATCTGCAGCATCGCCGCGGTCTGCGTACGACACGCAAACGAACCCTGGGTGGAAGTCCATATCGTCAGATGCCCGTCTTCGTTCCAATCGGCCGTAGCAACGTGCGGTTCGATATAGCCTTGATGTACCGTGGCGGTCTTGAATTCCCGCTCGACCACCACGTCCGCCTCGGCGAAACCCTGGGCGATGTCGCCCTTCACAAAGTGCAGCTCCTTATCGACATTGCTTGGCTGCTCAGACTTCTTGCCCATGTCGTCGGTAAACACATTGTCGTGTAACAACGGGGCATCTTCGCGCATCGCGTCCAGCACC
>PADE01000289.1 GCA_002702965.1 Planctomycetaceae bacterium | reverse complement strand
TGGCCCGACCTGGTCTACACCGAGCTAATTTGCATGGTGGCTGTGACGGCGCTGCTGCTGGTTTGGGGAATCCTCCTACAGGCACCGCTGGAGGAAGCGGCGAGCACCGTCAAGACCCCCAATCCGTCCAAGGCTCCGTGGTACTTCCTGGGCTTGCAGGAGATGCTCGTCTACTACGATCCCTGGATGGCCGGCGTGGTTTTGCCGAGCGTCGTCATCTTCGGGCTGATGGCGATCCCCTACATCGATTTCAACAAGCAGGGTCAAGGTTACTATACGATTGCCGAGCGTAAGTTTGCCTACGTCACGTTTCAGTTTGGGTTTCTGGTGCTGTGGGTGACGTTGATCGTGATGGGGACCTTTATGCGCGGTCCCAACTGGAACTTCTTTGGACTTTACGAAACCTGGGATGCCCACAAAGTGGAGGCGTTGAACAACGTCGATCTGTCGGAGTATTTTTGGGTTTGGGCGCTGCATTTGCCACGGCCCAGCGCGCCCGAAGGGTCCTCGGGATTCGTCTCCTTGGGGTATATCGTGTTGCGGGAATCACCCGGTTTTGTGTGTGTGTTTCTCTATTTTGTCGCGCTGCCACCGGCGATGGTGCTGGGCTGCAAGTGGATGGAGGACTTAGGCCTGAAAAAGTGGCTGGTTGTCGACATGAAGGAGTTGTTTTTACGGGCCGGATTCATGCGCTATATGGTTATCGCCAATCTGATTTTATTGATGGCTTTGTTGCCAGTGAAGATGGTGCTGCGTTGGACGGTCAATTTGAAGTACTTCATTTCTATTCCAGAGTACTTCCTGAATTTATGATGGGTCTGTAAGCATCGGACGTCGCCGCCGGCGGCTGGGGCGAAGCCGCTCCAGGGATTTGTGGGGAAAAGAGAGTATCCATGCCAGCTACGGAACAAACTTGGCGCAGCCAAAAAGGCATGCACGTCATCTTCGCGATTTCGGGAGTCGCGTTGCTGGCGTCAACGATCTGGATGTTTCAGGCCGACCACGACCGCCAGTGGAAACGCTTTCAGAAAACGGCCCGGCGAATTGAATTGACAGGGACGAAATGGCGCACACTACAGGACAGTTTCGACCGACTGGACAGCGACTATCAGGAGACGAAGGATAAGTTGGAGCAGGAGGACGTAAAGCCCTTTGCGGAGACGACCGAGGCATTGGTGAAGTTTTGGGAGACGGACAACGCGATCGGACCCGATCCGTCGACCGAATCCAAACCGACGACGGGGGACTATTTCCCGACCGAAAAGCGAGACGTTTTGGCGCTCTCGACGGACGCTCGCGCCGGGCAGCTTGAGATCCTGAACGGGGTGATTGCGGACGTTCGCAACGAAGAAAACAACAAGCTGCAGGAGCGCAAATTCGAATCAGCGAAATTCGACGCGCGGCGGGCGAACTTGTCGCTGGGTGTGCGCGATGGTGTGGGCCGTGAGGTGTTGGAAAAGCGCCAGGGACTCGTCGACGCGCAGAAGCGTAAAGTCGATGATCTTCAGGGTGTGTACGACGCCCTGCGTAGGCAGCGCCAATCGCTGCAAGAGTCGCTCAACGAGTTGACGGCCGAGCGCGACCGATTGCAGGCGCACCTCGATGAGCTGACCGCCTCGGCCGAGCAGTTGGATAAGGCGTCGGTGGAGCAGCGTTCGACGTTTTTTACCAGCGGGTTTCCGTTTCTCGGGAAGCGATGGCTGGAATTGCCGATTCTGGACGCCTTCAATTCACCGTTGAAGATCGACAACCTGTGGAGTGACGGGCTGATGCACCGTTACGGCAGTTTCAGCCAGGTGCGCCGGTTTGACCGCTGCACGACCTGTCATCAAGCGATTCAAATGACGGCGGCGGGCACGTCTGACCAGCCGGCCTACCCTCACCAACGGCGGGTTGTGCTAGAGCTCCGGCCGCCACCGGAACCGGAACCGGCTGCGTCGCAGAGCGGTGTCCCGGAAGAAGCTCCTTCAGAAGCCTCGGAAGAAGCCTCGGAAGAAGCCTCGGAAGAAGACCAAGTGCGCAAGCTGTACGGGGTGATGTTGGCCGTAGAGGGGCTGCTTGACCCAACCGATGTCACGGTCAAACTGGTGAGTGGCGGTTCACTGGCCGCACAAGCGAGTGTTTCGCTGTCCGCACAGGCATTCCAAAAGCAGTCTGCAGATGACATTCGGCAAAATTTGCTCAAACCGGTCGACGTCAGCTTGTCGACTTCGGGTACCGATGCTGGGCTGCGGACCGGCGACGTGATCGAGTTGATTAACGGGCGTCCGATTCGGGATCGCACACGGGCCGTATCGCGTTTGCTCGACGCTGCCGCGGCGCGTGAGGTACTGCGAGTCACGGTCCGCCGGGGATTGCCCCACCCGTACGCCAGCCATCCCCGCTTGGACCTGTTTGTCGGGTCGCTGAGTCCCCATACACTCGAGGAGTTTGCCTGTACCGTATGCCATGACGGGCAGGGGGGCGCGACCGATTTCAAGTGGGTTTCGCACACGCCGAATGATGAACGGCAGCGTCTCGATTGGCGCCGCAAATACGGCTGGTTCGACAATCATCACTGGATTACCCCGGCTTATCCCAAGCGTCTCGTTCAAGCTACTTGTTTGAAATGCCATCACGATGTGCAGTCGCTGGCTCCCAGCCAGAAGTTCCCGGATCCGCCGGCACCCAAATTAATGCACGGGTACAAGCTGATCCAGAAGTACGGTTGCTTCGGATGCCACGAAATCAAGGGCTTCGATGGCCCCGACCGCAGGGTCGGCCCGGACCTCCGGCTGGAGCCCAACTACTTTGCCGCCGGGCAGCAGTGGAAAGGCGAGCGGAAAGCCGGTTTTGACAAGCTCAGCTCGACGGAACAAGACTGGGTGGAGCAATTAATCGCACACCCCGAGCGCGACGGGGTGCGACATCGTCTACATCAGTTGATTGTCGAAGATAAAAACAAGCATGACCTGGATGGGGGGTCTCGCTGGGACGGCGAACAAGCGGAGTATGTACACAACAAGTTGGAGCCCTTGCTGCGCGACGTGGAGACCCCGGGTACGCAGCGCAAAGTGGGGCCCAGCTTGCGGTTTGTCGGCAACAAGGTCGATGCGGAGTTCATGTACGACTGGATTCGTCAGCCGCAGCATTTTCGGCCGACCAGTCGTATGCCGCAGTTCTTCGGGCTCTGGAACCACCTCGAGAACCAGGTGCTCGAGCGTGAAGACCACGCGTTGGCCAGTGAGCTGGACCAACTCAAGAAGCAACGCAAACCCCGGGGGAGCCGCGGCAGGCAGATCGAGCGGCGCATCTCAGAGATCACGGAACGGCGAGGTGAGTTGGAAGACTTGCTCGACGAACTGAAAGAGCAGGCCGATGAGAAGCAGGTCGAAAAGCGTTACGAGCCGATCGAGATTCTGGGGATCGTCACCTACCTGCGGCACTACTCGCAGCAGTTCGCTTATCTGGATCCTCCCGAACTAACACCGTCCGATACGGCCACCGCCGAAGAACAAATCGAACGGGGGCGGTTGCTGTTCCAGGAGCGCGGTTGTCTGGCTTGCCATACGCACACCGCGTTTCGCGGTGCCGAGGACTTTCGCGATCCCGACGCGATCGGTCAGGGTCCCGATCTGTCGCGGGTTGGTGACAAGTTCGCGTCGCCGGCCGGTCGCCGGTGGCTGTACAGCTGGATCAAGAACCCGTCGCGCTACCACGCGCGGACGGTAATGCCCGATCTTAAGCTGGAGCCGGTTGACCATCGAGACGTCGATGGGAAATTGACCCACCAGAGCGACCCGGTCGCCAACCTGGTCGATTTCCTGTTGTCCGAAAAGTCGAAGGCCAATTTCCAGGTCAAAGAGGATACGCCGGCGCTCGGCGCCGACGGGGAGTTGCCCACGGAGTTGCAGGGCGATGTGCAAGATCTGGCAACGGAATTTCTGGGCGGCGCCTTTGACAAGGAGACCGCAAACAAATACGCCCAAGACGGAATCCCGGCTGCGCTGCGAAATTCCCAAAAAGGGGCCGAGGCACTACTCGTGGTGGATGGCGATAACCCCGTCGATTGGCAGCAGAAACTGCGCTACATCGGTAGCAAGTCGATCTCCAAATACGGCTGTTACGCCTGTCACGACATTCCGGGATTTGAAGATGCCAAGCCGATCGGCACCCCGCTCGCCAATTGGGGACGCAAGGAGACGTCCAAGCTGGCTTTTGAACATATTACCCACTACGTCGATCACACCGACGGACACAACCACGGGCATGGTGCGACGACCGACGAGGGTTCTCACGCAGCCGACGAGGGGTCACCCGCGGTGGATGACGGGTTGGATGATTTCTTTCAGTTCAAGCTACAGTCACACCATCGGGAAGGTTTCATCTACCAGAAGCTTCGCGAGCCGCGCAGCTACGACTACGAAGCCACCGCCAACAAGGGGTACAGCGAGCGTTTGCGGATGCCGCAGTTTCCCTTTGGACACGCCGAACGTGAGGCGGTGATCACCTTCGTGTTGGGACTGGTGGCTGATCCGCCGAGCGCCAAGTACGTCTACCAGGCAGACGCACGCACCCAGGCCCTGATCGATGGCCGCCACGCGTTGGACAAATACAACTGTGGTGGATGTCATTTGTTGGAGACACAACAGTGGCAACTCTCGTTCGAGAAAGGGACGTTTGGGCAGCCTGCGACGACGCCGACGTTCCCGTTTCTGGCCCACCAGCTGGATTCCCAGACGCGGGAGAAGTCACAGACGGCCAATAGTAGCGGACGGCTCACCGCGAAAATCTCGGCAATGCCTCTGCTGTTCGACGGGGATGGTAAGCCGCGGGTGGATGAGATGGAGGACGGAGAAGCGTTTCCGCTGGAAGATGAGGAGACTTATGCGGCGGGCAATTTACGGTATCAACTCCAGCTTTGGCAGTCCGCCGTCCTGGAGGCAAATGCCTTCGGCGTCGGTACGCCTCTGCCGGTTGATGCGAATGCGATCAGTCGGAAATATCCTTCCCGGGGAGGCTATCTGGCGAAGTACCTGCTGGCGCCCCTGGTGGCCCGACAGGTCGCGGGTGAACCGCTGTTATCACGACCGAAAGCTCCGGGTACCGGTACCAAGGCATGGGAGTGGGTGCCGCCGCCGCTGGTGGGCGAGGGCCGCAAGGTGCAGTCCGAATGGCTCTATGAATTCCTGCTCGATCCCCAGCCGATCCGACCGCTGGTGGTGCTGCGGATGCCGCAGTTCAATATGTCGTCCCACGAGGCGACCGCCCTGGCAAATTATTTCGCGGCCCGCGACGACGCCGACTATCCTTATGCGTTCGGCGAACGCAGCCGCCCGGCACACGTGGACACGGCGGGTGCCCATTTCCAATCGGCCATCAAAGTCATCACCGATGGTCGCAACGGGTGCACCCAGTGTCACGCGGCGGGCGATTTTTCGAAAGCGGCCAAAGCTCCCAATTTGGAAATGGTCTACAAGCGGTTGCGGCCCGACTACGTGAGGCGCTGGATCGCCCGGCCGGTGGCCACGCTCCCCTACACACAGATGCCGGAGAACTTCAAAGTTACGGGCAATCCAGAGACAGAAGGTTTTGTGGTCAAGGGTAAAAAGTACATTGACGGAGACGCTACCCAGCAGCTCGATCGCATGGTTGATTTGTTGATGAATTGGGACAGCTACATGAAGCAACAGATGTCGGTCGCTGAGTTGGTGGACCAGAACACGCCACCGGCGCCCCCGCCCGGGGCCACCGGTGACACGGGTGAGGGTGACCAGTAAACGGCGTTGGTAACAACCATCGGCGGCCGGCGCGAGACCGACACAGGCTCGACGGTCCACGTTGTGATGTGCAGCAAGTCGGGATCAAGACCGAGCGAGTCGCTCGTGGACCGTTGTTGGTACTTTGCTGGAGAATGAACGAGGAGTGTTGGCCGGTACCGGACGGCCCGTGAATCCGGTGGCGGTTGTGGTGGATGCTCCCTGGAGGGGGGCTGGACCCTGGAACAGCGGATGCGCATGGTTTGCGTCGTCCGGCTGAGGAGGAAACACGTGCGATGAAAAGAACAACTGACCGTCGGTGGCGGCTGCTCGCTCTATGTGCCCTGTCGGTCTCGCTGGCGGCGCCGGCGAGTGCCCAGGATTTCGCCGATGTGAAAATGGTCTTTCTATACGATGGCAGCCCGCCCGCCGCGTCGCCGATCACGGTGACCAAGGACCAGGCTTTTTGCGGCAAGCGAAAACTGGTCGACGAGTCGCTGTTGGTGGATGCCAAGACGCGTGGCATTGCCAACGTGATTGCCTATCTCTACGTGCGCGGTGCGGACAAGAAACCGGCGGTCCATCCTTCGTTCTCCAAGACGGCCAAGGCCGAGGTCAAGATCGCCAACACGGGGTGCCGGTTCGAACCTCGCATGGTGCTGTTGCGCAGCACGCAGACCCTGCTGGTCCAGAACCCTGATTCGGTGGGTCACAACACCAAGATGGACCCCATCGACCAGGTCAAGAATCCGGGGCAGAACTTTAACCTGCCGGCCGGATCGACATTAAAACACAAGTTCAACGCGGCGGAGTCCTTTCCGGCCTTTCCGGTGAGTTGTTCGATTCACCCCTGGATGAAAGCCTGGGTCGTGCTCAAGGAGAGTCCCTATATGGGAGTTTCCAGTAAGCAGGGGGAGATGTTGATCCAGAAGGTGCCGGTCGGCGAATGGTCATTTCGGATCTGGCAGGAGGCGGCCGGTAACGTCCGCAACGTGCCCGGCAAGCTGGGTTCCCAGGCGGTCAAGACCGACCGTCGTGGACGNANCAAGATCAAAGTTCCCAAGAAGGGTNTCACCTTGACGTTTAATCTGCCCGCCAAGCTCTTCAAACGCTAAATGCGAGAGGCTTTTTCGATGCCCCGTCTCGACGAATTCAGGAAACGCTGGATCGCTTTTGCCGCGCTGGCTGGGTCAATCGCCTGCTGCCTGTTGTCGGGTTGCGGGGGCGCGGAAGCGACCCCGATCACCGCCGATGCCAATCAGGCCGACCTGCTAACGACTCAATTTGAGAAGGCGAGTGGAGCGGGTGCAGTGGCCGTTGAGCTTCCCGAACCGTCTGGTTTTGCGACCGTCAAAGGTCGCTTCGTCGTCGACGGGACTGTAAGCACAGCAGATCCCCTGACAACGACCGGCAACGACAAGGCGTATTGCGGAGTCGTCCCCGATGACATGGTCGAGGTGGATGCGGACGGCAACCTGCGGAGTGTGTTGATTTTCCTGAGCATGAAGATTCCCAACACCTACGGGGCGTGGATCCACGAATCGTACCAGGCCACCGAGACGGCCGTGCTCGATGGGCCGAACGCGTTCGATCAACAGAAGTGCCGCTTCAAGAGGCGTATCTTTGCGATGCGCGCCACGCAGACGGTCAAGATACTCAACAGCGATACGGTCGGTCACAACACGAACATCAGCGGGCCGTTAGGTGTGAGTTCAATCAACCCCACGCTCCCCGGCGGGTCGAGCGCGGACTACTCTCCGGGTGGAGCTTCGAGCGCGCCCTTTCGGATTGCCTGCTCGGTCCATCCCTGGATGGGATCCAACATGATCAGCCTCGACCACCCGTACTTTGCGGTGACCGGGCCGACGGGCGAGTTCGAGATCGCCAACGTGCCGGCGGAAGTGGAGCTCACCTTCACTTTGTGGCACGAAAAAAAGGATGTATTCAAGAACGTAACGCTCACATCGGACCTCCAAACCGATCGCCGCGGACGGTTCAAGATCACGCTTGCACAGGATGAGGTTCGGGAGCTGCCTGTCAAGCTTCCCGCAGCTAAATTTAATTGACCATCGCGCCTCTGGTGCCGTGCGAAGGAAATTTGATGAGACGCCCGGTGAATCGAATGAACAGTGCCTGTAGACACCGCTCTTGGAATAGGTCTTCCTTGTCGGCTGCACGATCGCGTTGTTGTGCGTTGGGCGCTGCTTGGGCGGTTTTGGTGCTCAGCGGCTGCGGTGCGAGTCCCGCTCAGTTTTCGCTGAATCTGGTCCATCTGCACGCCAAAGATGGCGGCTCGGTCGACAATGCGACGACTGACCCCGAATTGGACCCCGCGGAAAGGAAGAACATTGCCAACGCCATCGACGCGTTGTTCGGTACACCCGATGCGCCCCGCCTACCGCAGGCGGCCGAGGGGTTCCTCGAACTGAGCAAGATACAGCGGGCGGCCGGCCCGACCGGGCGCGACCATCCGCAAGGCGGTGAGCGGGGTTTGTATCGTAAGCACTGCGTCCATTGTCATGGGATCAACGGGGACGGGGCCGGTCCGACGGCCGCCTTCTTGAACCCCTATCCCCGTGATTACCGGATGGGCCTGTTCAAATTCAAATCGACGGCCGGGCCCAAAGACAAACCGACCCACGATGACTTGAAGCGGATTCTGTTCAACGGTATCCCCGGGACGGCGATGCCCTCCTTCAAAGTTCTCGACGATGGGGAACTGGAGGCGCTCGTCCATTACGTGAAATACTTGGCGATGCGCGGACAAACCGAGCGCGAACTGGTTGCGTCAGCGCTGCTGGCGGACAACGGGCTGTTCCTCGACCCGCAGAAACCCGATAGCCAGGCTTTTCGAGACAATATGAGCGAACTGCTAGAAAAGCTTGGGGGTATTGCAAAAACTTGGACCGACGCCCAGTCCTCCGAAGTGCCCTCGCCCCCGGCGGATTGGGAGGGCACGGTGTCGATCGAGCGGGGCCGGAAGTTGTTCATGACCAAAGGCCTTTGTCACCAGTGTCACGGTGTTTCTGCGCTGGGTGATGCCAACAGAGATCTGTTCGATAGCTGGACCGAAGATTTCATGTTAACGACGGGCATCAAGAACTACCTGAAAATCCGCAACGGAAACGCCACTGCTGCCGAGGTTAATTTGCTTGACGAGTTTTATGCCCGCGGTGCGCTGCCGGTTCGGCCGCTGACACCCCGGAATTTGCGCCGGGGTGTGTACCGCGGGGGCCGCCGTCCGGTCGATCTGTTCCGCCGGGTCCGAAACGGAATTCACCCAATGCCCAATGCCCAAAACAACGAAAAAGGTTTATTGAACGACGAAGTGTGGCACGTAGTGGCGTATGTCCGCTCGCTGCCTTTTGAATCGATTACCGAACCGACCGAAGAAATCCGTTTTCAGCGGGATTTGCCGTAACCCGTTTTGCCTGCGGCCACCCGCGGGTGAGCACGGTACAGAGACAGCGACCGGAGAGAGAATCGTGGGACATCGCTTGTGGAGTATCCTGTTCTTATCGGTGCCCATCTGGGGAGTTGGCTCGATCGTTTGGGCGATCGCCGACATGCCCGGAATGGAGCGGCACTGGCTGCCCTCCAACATCAATGATTACGGTCAGGTGATCGATTCGTTGTTTAATTTCATCCTCTACCTCACCGGCGCTATCTTTATCGTTGTGGCGCTGGTGATGTTCTGGTTTCTTTGGAAATACGACGCGCAAGACAACGTCGAGCCGGTCAAGTTTGTACACGGAAATCATGCCTTGGAACTGATCTGGACGCTGGTACCCGCCGTGGTCCTGATCTTCATCTCGTTTGTGCAGCTGAATGCCTGGGCGGACCAGAAGACGCGGCGACCGATCCTCTCCGCCGGATCCGACGGTATCGTGGGTACCGCAGACGATGTTCTCAGACCGGCGCTGGTCGAGGTCACCGGCCGGCAGTTTGAGTGGCGCTACCGCTACGCTGGCAAGGATGGAGTGATCGGAACGCGAGACGACGTACACGCCGTCTCGGAACTGGTGATTCCGATGGATGAAGATATCGTCATCGCGATCAAGAGCGAGGATGTGTTGCACAGCTTTTTCCTGCCCAATCTGCGCGTCAAGCAAGATGTGGTTCCGGGCATGAAACAGTACGTCTGGTTCCGGGCCAATCAGGTCGGGGTCTACGACATTGTCTGCGCCGAATTATGTGGCTGGGGACATTACAAGATGCGAGGGTTCTTGCGAGTGTTACCCTCGCAGGAGGATTTCGATCGCTGGCTCCAAGAGGCCTACGAGGCCCAGGAACTGAGCAGCTATAGCCCGGATGAGGGAGAGGAATGAGCACGACCAGCGTCGCTTCACATGGCCATGCCGAGGCGCATTCATCGACGGTTGGTGATTTCATTGGTACCTATGTGTTCTCGCGGGACCATAAGATCATCGGGCTGCAGTTCTTGTTTTCCACGCTACTGTGGTTCTTGGTGGGCGGTTTACTCGCGCTGGGCATTCGCTGGCAACTCGCCTGGCCCTGGGAGTCGATGCCGGTCATCGGACCGATGTTGTTTAGCGGTGGCGGCAGCGCCCAGAACATGGGGGGTCAGATCTCACCCGAGTTCTACACCATGCTGTTCACGATGCACGCCACGGTGATGATCTTCCTAGTGATCATTCCCATACTGGCAGGCGCCTTTGGGAACTACCTGATTCCGCTGATGATCGGCGCCGAGGATATGGCGTTTCCGACGCTCAACATGCTCAGCTACTGGTTCATGTGGCCCGCTTTTATCTGTTTCGGAGGGAGTTTCTTTGTTGCCGGAAATGGGGCCGCGTCCGGCTGGACATCTTATCCACCGCTCTCGGCGGTGCCCGAGGCGGCTCCCTCCAGTGGCCCCGCTCAAACCATGTGGTTGCTCGGAGTGACAAGCGTGGGGATCGCTTCGATGTTGGGTTCGGTCAATTACATGACCACGATCATCCAGATGCGAGCTCCCGGAATGACGATGTTCCGGTTGCCGATGACGATCTGGTCGATGTTCATCACGGCTTTGTTACAAGCCTTCGCGCTGCCCGTTTTAACGGCAGCCGGTGTGATGCAGCTCGCCGATCGGTTGGTGGGGACTGGATTCTTCGTTCCCGAAGGACTGATCGTCAACAACTCGGCTCCCGCCAGCGGCGGTGGTCAGCCGCTGTTGTGGCAGCACCTGTTCTGGTTCTACTCCCACCCGGCGGTTTACATCATGATTCTGCCCGCCATGGGGATGGTCTCTGACATCATCGCCTGTTTTTCCCGCAAGCCGCTTTATGGTTACAAGCCGATGGTGTTTGCGATTTGTGGAATCGCAGGATTGGGGTTCATCGTATGGGGACACCATATGTTCATTTCCGGGATGAACCCCTACTTGGGCATGACCTTCATGACGGCCACGATGTTCATCGCGCTGCCCAGNGCGGTGAAGNNNTTCAANTGGNTGGGNACGNTNTGGGGCGGAAANNTNNANTTNACNACNCCCATGCTGTTNGCGNTNNCGTTCGTNTCGATGTTNNTNATCGGNGGNCTGTCNGGGATTTTNATGGCNGCCACGCCGGTNGANATTTTTATCCACGANACCTANTTCATCGTGGCNCANTTCCACTANGTGNTNTTTGCNGGCACGGCGATGGCCGTNTTCGGCNNCATCTATTTCTGGTTTCCCAAGATGTTCGGGCGGATGATGAACGAGTCTTTCGGCAAGGTGCATTTTTTCTTNACCTTCATCTTTTTGAACGGTACTTTCTATCCCATGCATATCCTGGGTGCNGTNGGGTTTCCCCGCAGGCTGGCNGATCCCTATCACTATCAGACGTTTGCGCATCTGCTGCCGATGAACCAGTTCATGACGATGTGCGCGATCGGCATGGTGACCGTGCAGGTGATCTTCGCGGCCAACTTCCTGTACAGTATTTTCTGGGGTCGGGAGGTGGGCCGTAATCCGTGGAGNNCCAACAGCCTGGAATGGTGCGCCCCCAGCCCTCCCGGACACGGCAACTTTGACTTTCAGCCGATCGTCTACCGGGGTCCCTACGAGTACGGGTCGCCCGAAGTCGACACCGACAACTACCCGCAGTGGCAAGCTCCTCCCGACGCGGCCGAAACCGTCCCGGAGCAGGCCTGACGCACCGCTTCGTTTGGGACCATCCGCTCGGTTGGCCTGAGATGTGACTTTGAGGGATTGCGAGCGAAAGCGTGTCTAGTTTTGAGTCGTACAACTCGAACGGAGAGCACCGCCGTTGGCCGCACCGGCTGGCGGTCGCTTTGACCTGCGCCACCTTTCCATTGATTTGGGTGGGTGGGTTGGTGACCACCTCAGACGCCGGCATGGCAGTTCCCGACTGGCCGACCACCTACGGCTACAACCTGATCTTGTATCCCTGGCAAACGTGGATCGCCGGGCCTTGGGATGTGTTTATCGAGCATGGCCATCGCCTGCTGGGAGTGTTGGTCGGTTGTTTGACGATCGCGCTGTGGCTGGCCATTCTGCGTGGTGGATCACCGCGCTGGTTGCGTGGTTGCGCCACGCTCGCACTGGTCGGGGTGGTGGCGCAGGGTGTCCTCGGGGGAATGCGTGTCCTGCTGGACCAGAGGACGCTGGCGTTCTTACACGGCTGCGTGGGCCCCGCGTTTTTTGCTTACTGTGCGGCGCTTTGTGTTTTCACCTCTCCGCGATGGCGCGCCACGAGTCCCGTTGCAGCGGCAATTGACCTGAAGAAACTACACCGCTTGGCCGTGTTGACCACGGGGATCGCCTATCTCCAGTTGGTCATTGGCGGCCAGCTGCGGCACGTACATTTTGGGACCTCGCCGCGGGTTTTTCAGATCGCCGTGCTGTTCCACCTGATTGGTGCCGCCGTACTGTTCGGATACTGCCTGTGGTTGTCTCGCGTGGCCTGGCGGCTCCAGCCCGTGCGCCGCCCGGCGATTGCGCTCTCATTGTTGGTCGTGTTGCAAATCGCATTGGGTAGCGGGACTTGGTTCCTGAAATACGCGCTGCCAACCCTATCGGACAACTGGGCGCTGACAGCGGCCCACACGTTGCAGTCGGGCAGTTTGTCGCAGGCGGTCACCGTGACTTCACACGTCGCCACCGGATCGTTGATTCTGGCAACCGCGGTGTTGGTGATGGTTCGCGTTTGGCGATTGTCCCGGCAGCGGGGTGCCGTTACGCCGTCTTCAACTTCGTTCGTGGAGGCTCTGGTATGAGTACCTCGACGATGTTGATCGAACGAGCGGCATCCGGGCGTTTGAGCCGCCTGGCCGATTATTGGGATTTGACCAAACCACGTATTGGCTTGCTCGTGTTGGTAGTCGTGGGGGCGACCGCGTGGATCGCGCGCCATGGCCATCCCGACTTGACTTTGGTCGTGAGTGTTCTGATCGGTACTGCGTTGGTCTCCGCCAGCGGCAGCGCCCTCAACCAGTGGTTGGAGCGGAAAACCGACGCGCTCATGGACCGCACCGCACCCCGCCCGCTCCCAGGTGGTCGTCTGCGTTCGGTCGACGTGCTCCGGTTTGCCACCGTCACGGTTGTCGCCGGTACTGGTGTGCTCTGGATCTGGGTCGATGCGGTGACCGCTTTGTTGGCGCTGGCTACCTGGACACTCTATGTGTGGGTGTACACGCCGCTGAAGTCCCGCACCTGGCTGAACACCGCGGTCGGTGCGGTGGCCGGTGCCATGCCGATCCTGATCGGCTGGTCCGCGGTGCGCCTGCCAGGCGAAAGCTGGCTGAGCGCTCGCCCGTTGGCGTTGTTCAGCGTGGTGTTTCTGTGGCAGTTTCCCCACTTCATGGCGATCGCCTGGCTTTACCGTCACCAATACGGTCGNGCCGGGNTCAAGATGCTGCCNGTGGTCGATCCGACGGGCAACTGGGCGGCGGTTCAGGCGGTGTTGGCAGCTGCGCTGTTATTNCCGACCAGCCTGCTTCCGGTCGTCGGTTCGTCGCCGCGGGGAGCCGCGCTGTTCACCGCGGCCGCCCTGCTATTGGGCGTGGGCCAGATGGCCTGTGCCTTGTGGTTTGTCTTTCGGCGCAGCGATCGCTCCGCGCGCCGCTTATTGCAGGCGTCGCTGGTCTACCTGCCGGCGCTGTTCTTGATTCTGGTTTGTGTTTCCTGGCGCTAAGTCTGGTTTATTGCATCATGGCAGATAAAGACGACCATCAAGACGATCATGGCCACGACGATCATGGCCATATTCACTTGGAGTACCAGCCGGCGCTGCCGATCAACAACGGAAAAGTGATCTTGTGGCTGTTTCTGTCAACCGAGATCATGTTTTTTGCGGGATTGATCGGCACCTACATCGTGCTCCGTTTCGGAGCTCCCACCGGATCGTGGCCCACGCCCCACGACGTGCATTTGCGTGAGGTGATTGGTGGTCTCAATACGACGGTGTTGTTGTTTTCCAGTGCGACGATCGTGTTTGCGCTCGAATTCGCGCGTCAAAACAAGGCCGTCCTGGCCAAGCTCTGCATGGGGATCACGCTGTTGCTGGGGGCCTCATTTCTAGGTATCAAGATGTACGAGTACGGCTCGAAGTTTAGCCACGGCATCTACCCCGCCAAGCCCCATAGCGATCTGTACGAAAAGCCCGATCTCTACTATCTCCAGGCGGTGAAGCTGCGGCTGGCCGACCTGACGGATGCTCCCGCGACGGATGCTCCCGCGACGGATGCTCCCGCGACGGATGGCGAAGCAACTCCGCCGGCGGAACCGGCGCCAGCGGCTGCACCTTTGACAGAGGATCAAAAGTTGTACGGCTGGCCTGAGTACGCGGCGGTACACAAACAGGACAAAAAGGCGATCCTGGCGCTGGCCTATCTTATTTATCCGCTCGAGAAAAATAGAGAAAGTGTGCTTAGCTATGTTGAAAAACTGAAGACACAACAGTTCCAGCGCCAGCTAGACGAGGAGGGTCAGCAGCGGCTCAATGACTGGCTCGACCTGGACGCCGTCGGGCGAATGAGCGCTGCGGGTTTTCTGGGAACGAATGAAGACCACGACGCGAAGCATCTCCCGATCATGATTCCCAGTGGGAACATGTGGGCCAGTTCCTATTTTCTGCTGACCGGATTCCACGCCCTACACGTTCTGGTGGGCTTGATTGTGTTTGTCATTTTGATGGCTCTAAAGCTGGATTCCAGCAGGGCCGACATGGTCGAGAACACGGGGCTGTACTGGCACTTTGTCGACCTGGTGTGGATTTTTCTGTTCCCGCTGCTCTACTTGTTCTAGCCGCCACCTGGTTGGGTGGGACCAATCCCGTTCCGACCGTTTGCTCTGAGGAACTCTGTTCGCAGACAGGATCACGCGATGACCGAACACGACGCTCACGCAGATGACGCCGATCACGGCCACGGTGGAATGAAGAAATACGTGGTCGTATTTGTGGCGTTGGTCATTTGTACGGGGCTGTCCTTTGCCGTCGGCAGCAGTTCGATGATGGAGGGAGAGCAGGCCTGGATGGGGCAGGTCTTCATGATCGCCATCTCGTGTGTCAAATCGCTGTTGGTGATGCTGTTCTTCATGCATCTCATCTGGGAGGCCAACTGGAAGTACGTGCTCACGATCCCGGCCAGCCTGATGAGTGTGTTCTTGTTGTGTATGCTGATGCCCGACGTCATGTTGCGGACATGGTGGTATTCGGAAGAACGCTGGCGCTACGCCGCCGAGGAAGTCCACGTCGAGGCGGTGGCGGCCGACTCGAATGGCGAGGAACAAGAAGAGTCAGCCGAGCCGCATGCGTCGGGGGAATGAGCCGTCCGGTCGGCGAAAAGGCGCCGATTGAAGCGTGACGGTGCGGTAGGAAGGCGATTCCCGCGCCCGGTCCCGGCAGCGCTGGCCGTGTGAGCGGTCTACGGTTCCGCCGGCTCGCTGGAGTTTTCTGCTCGTCTTTGGTCTTCTGATTCGCGCTGTTTGGCAGCGTCGACTTGGCTTGGCCGGACCCACAGCAGCAGCAGCAGTGCCGGCAGCGTGACCAGGCCGACGAACCAGAAGGTGAGTTCGTAGGAATTCAGAATCGCCTGCTTTCCCTCCAGTCCATTCGCTTCGGCAATGCCACTGCAATACGTGCGAACCGGACCGGCCAGCGCATTTCCGATAATGTGCGAGACATTGCTGAGCGTCATGTAGACGGTGAAGACCGTTCCGGCTGCCACCGACCAGCTGATCCGCATCGCCATCGCCAAGAACCCGACCGAACCGATCGCGTTGAATGTTTCGGAAGAAACAAGGTAGGACAGAGTGAACCAGCGCTCACTCCAGAGATCAGGACACGTGGCAAAGATGATTGCCGATAGCCCAAGCCCGCCGAAGCCGAGACAGATGATCCGCCGCGCTCCGAAGCGGTCTGCGAGGGCTCCACCACAAACGGCGGCCAGCAGTAGTGGAAAAAGAGTGTAGCCTCCCATGACTTTAGAGAATTCGATGTCACTCCAGTCCAACTGCTGGATATAGAGCGTGTTCGCGGCGACTTCGTTAACCCCCGATCCGACCAGTTTTGAGAGCGTGAAGACGATATAGACGGCCAGTGTCGGCACTGTCATCGCGCGAAAGGTGTTGACCATTGTTTCCCACGGATTTCGGACGCTCGTGGTGTCGCCGCGATGGTCGATCATTGCTGCGCCTGGCGACCAGGGCATCCGCTTTTCAATCGAG
>PADE01000288.1 GCA_002702965.1 Planctomycetaceae bacterium | reverse complement strand
CTTGTTCGAGCGGACGTCGACAATCGTGACCTGACTGGGACGCGGGTCCCGCTTGCCGGGAAAATGAGGTTTCCCGCTGGCCTTCAGCCTGGTCGTACTCAGTGCAACTGCCGATCCGACTGATTTGCCCGCGAGCCGATTCAAGACGCGCGTCAGGACAATCATCTCGTTGTAGTGAGTGGCTTGAATTGTCCTTAGTCCTGGCGACTCAACATAGGATCGCAAGGATGCGATGTACTTGCGCATGGGCTCGAGCAGATGAGCTGATACGCGGCCCTCGTCAGCATCAAAGGCTTGCACAGCGGCTCGATACTGTTTCAGCCGAGCAGCAAAGGTTTCATCAACCTTTGCTCGGCTCAGCGCTTCAACTAACGCGTTCTTGCCATACAGGCGATTCTCTTCCGCGACAATCAAATCAAACGCGGGATCCGAGTCGAGAATGTCCACGTCGTCGAAATCGATGGTCCCTTTGAGCGTCTGAAACAGCGGGTGCCCCGTCAGTTCGTAGCTGGGCTTCTGCATCAAATACCGGTAACGCATCCACTCCTTTGTGTTGACTTTGACTTCCAACGCCGGCATGCGTCCGCCGGGCAAGATCTGTTTGTGGTCGTCGGACAACTTGTACGCCATCAGACCGGCTCGCAAAGTCCCCTGCCCTCTGGCCCAGAAGATCAAGACTTGAGACGGCTTGAACGGCTTTCCCCAATAGCCGTTCACGTAACCTGAGTTACTGGCTGACAACCGACAAAACGCATCGTTGCGGCGTCCCCCCGTCCGCGGGAATTCGACGGTGACTCGTGAACCTTGCCCGCCCCAGGAGTGTGGCCAGTCCTTTGCAGCGGGGCACTTCCAGCCTTGCTCGCGCATTTTGGCTACCATTTTCGCGGTTAGGGTAGTGCCACGAGCTTCCTGAAAACTACTGTTGCGGACTTCGACGCCAGACGAACTTGTTGTGGACAACGTCCAATGCAAACAGGCAATCACCGCGAGTGGACAACGACGCAGGCTTGATTGGAAACGCATCATTGTCGGTCCTCCTGCAACCAGCCAAACAGATTACGAACCAATGGAAACCAGCCATCCCAGTCCCACCAGGCAACTTCCCCTTCGCCAGCCAGTCCAGTGGGGCTGAGCGTCAACGTGGCGACGCGCCCTTTGTCATAGCGGCCGAGAATCAGCGTCGGTTCCGAGCCAGCGTCCAGGACCACCGTCGCATTCGGTTTCGGTGTCACGAAGTGATGCCAGAACACGCGCGGCGATTGATCAAACCCGACCCCTTTCAGCAGGGGATGCTCGGGCTGCCGGGTTGCCAGTGTCCATGACTTACCTTTGCCGGCCCACTTGAGATCAAATGGTCCACGCAATCGAACGGGCAGAACATCCAGGAAACGCGATCCCTGAAATTCACCGTTGCCATAAGCGTACGGCCCGCCGACAACCAACAGGCTGCCACCCTGCTCGACATAATCACAGATCATTTCCATCGCCACGTCGCCAAGTGCTCGGTAATTCACGTCCGACAGCACCACCAGGTCGTACTGAAACAACTCGTCGTACGTCCCGGGGAACGTCTCAACCCCATTCGGAGGGCAATTCGCCCACGTGAACTCGACCGGCGTTTCTCCACCGCGATGCTTCCANCCGNCAACGGCATCATCGAGNTTGAGGATGTGCGTGTAGAGACCAAACACAACCANGCAACGAAACCGCTTGGGATCGCGCTGTGGAANCTTCGNGAAGTCGGGCTTGTCAAACTGCTTGCGNTTGANCGGNTGTGNACGAAAGTAGCGATCGCCTCGTCCACTNGGCAGTGCTCCACCCTGAGTGGCAAAGAGATTCGTACGNGCTTCCAATTCGGCGCGGTCACCCGCGTAGTAACGCTCGTACCTTTGCTCCTTTTTACCNCTGCGCACNATGGCNGAAATCAAGANACCNTCGGCCAGCGTTGGCGGTTTGAANATAAGCTGTTGCCGCAGCCGTTTGCTGGACAACCTGGAAANNTNAAANTCCTTCGNAGCCAGNAGCANCTTGCTCTTCCAGCCAATTACTTGCAGCTCGACGATGACATCGTTTTGATCCTGNCCGACTGCCATAACATCGTGCGTGATNTTGACTCGTCCTTGGCCCACTTCGTCAGCCTGAATGTCGGCTACGAGTGCACGTGAACCGTACACGAAATCCTTAAAGCCACTGACCGGCTTAACAACGTAGGTTGTGCGGAACGACTTGCCGGGNCCGATCGGTACGGGCTCGAAGAACCATTCGCCCGTAGCACCGCTGGTATACGTCTTGCTGAGATAGTTGTAGTCGAAAGCGAACACCATTCCATGCTGNGTNTTNCGATCCTTCACGGCCATCCAGCCNGCAACNGGAGTGNGGATCCAATCGGGACCAATGGNNCGCCCGCCCTTTTTNTCCGGTTGCAAGTTGACTCGAACNCCGCTCGTTGANGGCAAATACCAGTTGTCACTGTAATGACTGCCGCTGATGCGCAAGTTCTGTTGAATGTAGATGGCGGCGGCCCGCGATTGCTGGGTGGTGTTTATCAATTCCTGATCGACTTGAATCGTGTCGTTGTCAGAGTTCAACCAGATCGTCTTGCGCACGGTGAGGTCAACAAGATCGGGTGACGTGGCCATCTTCAGCGACGTGCTGCGACCTCGCGATCCCTTCCCACCGCCCAACTTGGGTACTCGCACCCACAGCCGCACGCCGGCTCGCTTCTGCCCCTCCTTCACCAGCTCGTACTTATACGGCAAGTGCATCAACCCACTGGGCCAAGCGTACTTGGCCCAGTGATCGAGAAACATGCCCGACACATCCTCGTCACCAATCAGCTGTTCGCCCGTTGTTCGAATCAGCAGCTGGCTACATCGACCACCACGCTCCGGATCGAACGTCAGCTCCAGGAAGCGGTTCTTGAGGAGGATTTGTGTTGGCTGCTTGGAATCTACTTTCGTCACGACCAAATCTGCCTGCTCTTGACCCGTCGCGCTGGAAAGCGTCAGGCATACTGCAAACCCGGCTGTGAGAATCGTCTTTAAGTTGCTGCGCATTGATATGTGGACCTAAACAGTCAGTTTTCAAAAGCAGGAAGGCTCTCCAGAGCCGGTCGCACTGCACACCCGTTGTTCGCCGTGGATTCAGATCGGCACGCCCGACGGCTGAGGATCAGACACTTCCAACCAGGTGCGATAGACTATTGTAATGATCATCGCGGTACGTGTACGGACACAGTTGATTCTGCATGGAATAACAAGATGAAGCATCTCATCAGCGCGGCTCTGGCGCTTATGTGCCACGCGTCCCATTCTGCGGCNGCCGACTTGGGCCCAGCCCTGACGTCGGAAAAGAAGCTGATCGCGTTCGCANCCAGTTTGCACGCCGCGTCGCCGGCGTATCTCAGGCNGCATGTCGCCGACATGGAACGAAGGTTGCCCCTCGACGGCCTGATCCTCTGCGTTTATCACGACAATTGGGAAGCAGAGTCAAGTGCGAGAAAGAAAGCCCGCGGTAGTGGACTGAAAACCGGACAGGAAGGCATGTTCTTTGGTGGTAGGCCGTTCACACGGGGCGACTTTGGGCAGGATGTGCGGGATCTCAAGGCCACCTCCTTTGAGACGTTCACGGATAATTTCATTCTTCTGACCACCTCAGAGCAGGGCTCGCAGTGGACGGGAAATGAAGCGCACCGGAACCTGGATTGGTTTGACCCCAACTGGTCGACCATTGCTGAGAATGGCGCCGTCGCGGCCTGGGTGGCCAGGGAAGCCGGGTTTAAGGGGTTGTTTGTCGATGCCGAGCAATACGCCGGGAGCCGCGGGCTCTGGNGGCGGCCCTTTGATTATCGTGCCCGAGCTGACATGGACGAGCGTACGCTCACCGAAGTTTCCCTGCAGGTACGTAAACGCGGCCGCGAATGGATGCAAGCGGTCACGGCCGTCTATCCCGAGATCACCATCATTTTGTATCCGAACACGGGCTGGAAGAGCACGCTTGAATACGAGCTTCTGGGCCCTTTTGCCGATGGTCTGCTTGAGGGGCTCGGGCCGAAAGCAACGTTGGTAGACAGCGGAATAGGCTACCATCTTCAGACCTACCAGCAGTTCATGGACTTGCGGGTGAAGACGCAAAAGCAGGGCCTCAAGAAGACACAGGTCCCGCACTTGTACAAGCAGGTCGAGCAGGGCTTCGGCCTGTGGCTTGACTACGAGTCAAGAATCGGCGGCCCCTTTGCCGGATGGAATACCGATCCGAAAAACTACCACAAGAACTATCGGCCGCCAGAGGAACTGGGGAATACCCTCCACAACGCCCTGAGCGTATCCGATCGTTACGTCTGGCTGTTCGTCTGGCACGGCGCCGCTTGGTGGGCACCGGGAACGAGGAACGTCAAATCATGTCCCCTGTGCCCGCACCCGCAAGGTGTCTTCGAGCACGCCTACGCCGACGCCATTGCTAATCGCCGCCAGCCCCATCCGCTCGACTGGACTCCTGCAAGGGTAGAAAAGATCCTGACACCCGAAGACCTCGTCGATATGGGCAAAAACGTACTGGACAATGCTGACCTCGAGACCTGGGACGTACCAAACCAATCACCTTCCGGTTGGGTCCTGGGTGGCCAGGGACCGGCGGTGGCAAGNGACGACAAGAACACCAAGACCGGCGGAACATACTCCGCGACGTTAAGCACTCTTCTTGCCAGGGGACACGTGTTCCTGGATCAGCGTGTCGCCGCAGCCCCGTATGCGGGCCGGACGATTACCTTGGGCGCGTGGGTCAAGGACGAGTATCGGATCGGTCATGTACAGATTCTCGACTTCGTGGCTGACAACCATGAATCTTCCAGCGTGACAAGCGAGTGGACCGACGACACCGGCTGGCGCTTTCTCACCGCTACCAAGACCATTCGACCAGGTGCGAGGCTAATCGTGTTTCGATTGGGAGTCGGAGCGGTGAAAGGGGTTTCAGTGACGTTTGATGGTAGTACGGCCGTCGTCGTGGAATAATTGGTACCGTTATGAGACCGATTTTCGGCACCCCCGGCCGGGCTATTAACGGCGAACCTCGGAGAATAAGTCCCCCGCGACAAGCGCAGTGGCTTCATGAGAGACTGCGGAGATGGATCATGATGGGGACGCTCGGCCCGTGACCTGGTACCGCACCTTTTGCCGCGGGTGGGACGAAGACCACCGCACCGATCCGGCTGCCGCACCTCCTGCCGCTGGTGTTGTTCCTGCTCCTGGCACCGACCCCTGAGTTAGGTAGTGGGGGGCGCGTGTTTACCGCCAGCGCTCCGCTACGACCTACCCGCGACCGTTACGTGAATTCCCACAAAATGAAAACTTGGTTTTGGGCCCGGGGACCCAGGGCAAACCGACGGTTCGCGGACCGGTTCGATGCGAACCGTCGTGGTTCGCGTGGTCCGTTGTGGCCGCAACTTTGGATTCGAATTCGAGGAACAAACCCTCCCCCCTAGGCATGGGGACCAGGGCAAAACACCCTGGAAAAGTCACCTGCCTCCGGCCACCGTTGCTCCCCACCTGGCATGCTATGACAATGCGTTCTACGATTTTCGGGTTTGCTCGCAGTTGCAGAGCATCCTATGTCGATCGAACAAGCCGATGCGTTCCGCGCGTTTGTAAATGAAAATGAGTCGGTGCACGAACAGCTTAAGGACGGCTGTCGATGACGAGCATTTCAGTTTGACGGAGCTGGCGGCCGAACATGGTTACGAATTTACCCTTGAAGATGCAGCGACCGCCTGGAGATCATTGCGAACAGACGAACTCGATGACCTGGAGCGGGAAGTGGTCAAGTGTTTGCGGGCGTATTGCGATAAACGGGTAAACGCATCCAAAATTAATCGGTTGGCAGCATGGATCGGAGGCTTGATGGAAGCCTGGACGCAAGTTGGGGGCGTTGACCTTTCCTATAGCTTTCATCGCCTCTTGTTGTTCTGAATGGTTACTGCGTTCGCGTCAGTACTATGATGCGTTTTCGCCGGGCGGATCGATTGGACCGCTGACAGAGCCGGGCGAAATCATGACCAGGAGACGCGTCGTGCGTGTGTACCCATTTCCCGTATCCGTTGGCCACAATCCTCTGGCATAACTTTTGTGCCCGGCCACGCGCCGCACCACCAGTCTCTAGATTGGTGTCGTCTGGGACCGCCAACCGAAGGGGCCGCACTTTTCATTTTCCCTTGAGTGCCGCGAGTTTTGCCGAAAGTCGGCCTGGTTTGTGGCAGTACTTGCACGAAATATTACTCCGAGCGGCGAATTCCGGATCCTCTTTCCACGACTTTGCGACTCGTGCGTAGCGCGTATCAGGAAGCAATGTCAGTATTTTGTCCAGGTAGATGTCCAGCTCCTTGCTGCGCCCGGTCCGCTGAGACGATTGGGCAAGACCGGCGAGCAATTCACCACGAGTGTGAAGTGGCAATTTTTCGAGGACCTGGGATTGCTGACTCCACAGCACCTTGTAACTCGTGTAGGAGTCGGCCCACGCAGTGGGGCGGTGCTTTTCGGGTAATCGATCCGCGAACAGCGCATAGGTTCCACCAACAACGGCTGCCACGGCAGATCGCGCCGGCCCCAGCTTCCGAGCCTCAGCGAACAGCGTGAGTGCTTTGCTATGGAGGCTGTCAAATTTACCGCTTTTTCCTGCTTCATGAGCGAGCACCGCGCGGTACATGGTCGCCGAACCCTTCCAGGCAAGCAGGTCCGGTTTTTGGTTAGGACGCATTCTAAGGAGCAGCTCGATGTTCTTCTCGGCACGCGCCAGACGATCCATGTCAGACGCACGCCAACCTGCGAATATGTCTTCTCGTAACAGCGTGGATACGGACAGCCTCGTGTCGGAAATTGGCGGCTCCGGGGATTGTCCCTTTGAGTCGCTAGCCACGAACAGGAAAAGGCAAGAAATGGCCACCGTTCGCATCACACACTCCGTGGATTGAGGCTAAGAGAACGAACCATACCATACAACACACCTGATGCCGCCACTACTTTGAATTCGCACGGTAGTTGAAGTCGGTTCGGCTCTACGATGTAGCGGACCTGAAGCATAACACGCTCTGGAAATTTCGCCGAATAGGGTGGTGATTAAAATAGACCAGGGTGGTCGCGACTGTTTGGGCAATACCTGTTCAAGATCGGCCACCCCGGCGTCGCTGATTTGGGTGCTGTTGAGATGGAGTGCGGTCAGACCCGTCAGCCCTTTAAGATGTACCAGGTCGGCGGCTCCGCGTGCATCATTTTGTTATCCCACATCCGGGAGGCGGCGAGCGAGTCACCACACGTCGCACGCTCTCAAGTGAGGATCATCCGGTTGCAGGGCCCACATTTTATTGCGAATGTTAAATGCTGTCTCAACGGTTTCGATGAGTCCCTATTCATTTACTTCTGTTGGACTGAACGCCTCCAGAATTATCCAGAACCAGTGAGAACGAGTCATCCAGAATGGCAGACAGCGGACGTGTAACGCTCACGATGATAGATCGTGCGGAAGCCCAGCCGCTTGTACAGGTGCTCTGGCTCGCTGCCGGTCGTCGTCTCGAGCGATGTCCAACGGTTGCCCAGCGCGGCTGAGTCAACGGTCGCCTGTGCGACCAGCGCAGAGGCAATCCCTTTGCGCCGGTGCAGAGATAGCGTGCCGACGAGGTCTATGTAGCCCATGCCGAATTGGGAGTAGAGCAGCGCTGTGCCGGCCGGCACACCGTCCACACGCGCAAGATAACGGCGCACGTCAGGTGCGACCAACACCGAACGACCGACTTCTCCCATCGCGGGCGGGAACGCGAAACTTTGGCACATTACATCTGACCAAATCTCATACTCGTCGACCTCCGAAGTCTCCGCTTGCACAATGCTAGGCCTCGAAGACGACCCCGCGGATGGCTCGTAAATCATTGCCGAGGCCTGCATTCCGCGCGCGAATCCACGATGCTCGAGGCGCTTGGCAAGCGCGGTAGGGCGGTCTAGCGGCGAGAGTGTGAACGCGCAGGCAAAACGCTTGGCCTTAAAGAGATGGAGTGCGTCGTCAATCAACCCATCGACGCGCGCGTCGTCTACTTCGACCTGCACGACACGATGGAAGAACTCGATCTTCACGCGATCATGGGTGAATGCCAGGGCTCCGCCTAAGTTGTGGCTCTTACACCACTTTGCGCGGAGCGTAACCCACAGCCGTTCAAATGTGGAGACATACTCATCGAACATGGCAGCCTGGTCTCACAGCGCAACTGGATGGAACTCATTTTCGCACGCACATCCGCTGGTGATGTGGGTTGTTCCCTCTGCCAAGACGTGGACCATCGCCGACAGCGTGCGACCGCGCTTGCCGGTCGGGTCGCTGTCCTGCCCATGGGCGCAGATGGAACTGGGATAGGAAGTGTGGTTTCGCGTGAGCTGTTGTAACGACCGCAGATTGAGGTCCGCATCATGTTCGCGGAAGTACCGACGCAGCGCTGTGTATCGCGCCAGCGAGCTGCCGATTGAGCCCTCGCGAACAAACTCCAAGTGCTTCACCGCGCTACCGAGATAGTGATTGGTATGTCCAATCGCGTTACCGTCGGGGAAGAACGTCTCGTATTGCCTGCCCGTACTTTCGATGCTGATGATCTCCCCGGTTTGGCCGGCGACCAAGTAATGGGCTCCGCCGGCGCGCGGAGGAACGACGGGCGCCACGAGGGCATCAGCAAGATTCTGTGCAGCGAGAATCTGGCGAACGACGACGCTATGCAATTTTCCGACGCCGACGTCTAAGGGGCTCAAGTAGTTGATACAAACTCCGATGCCGGCTTCGTTCATTCCACACGCGCCGACAATCCCAGCAAAAGTGAAGACGAGTTGGCGGGGGCCCTGTTCCGGCTTGATCCGCAGCATGAGCAGCGAATCCTGAAGCAACTCCGGCATGTCGTAGGTCTGCCCGATCAGTGTCGCGCCCGTGTCTGCATCCGTAGCGACCGCAAACGTCGTGCAGCCGAAGTTTTGGGCCATTGGCAAGTAACGAAAACTCAGCACATCCAGCATACTATTGAGCAGGAAAAGGCGCTCGAAGGGCACATTGGCTCCTCGTGCGATCTCGCGCATCTCCGCCATAAGTTGCGGCGCTACTTGCTCGTTAAACGAAACTTGTGGCGACCATTTGGCCCACAACGATTGTTGGTCGACAGTCACCGCCGCGCCGCTGTAGATCCAACTCAAAAAGCGGTCGACGCATTCTTGGATTCGTGTCCGCTGGTCCTCGCCGTGGGCTGCACCGATCTGCCTAGGAGTTCCCGACAAATCAAGAACTGGAATCGCTGGATGTTCCCTTGCCATCGCCGATGCCCTTCTTCCTCAGATGTCCTGCACGCCAAGTTCTCGTTGGCTGGCCAAGCACGACCGGAAATCAGAATGACGGCCAAATTGGGCAGGCCCTGTTCCGGCTGACCGTGGTAGCGTCATTTTTGCATGGTACATTGACCAGTAGGGTAACGCCAAGCTTGGGGGAACTCACCATCCTCCTGTCGAGGTACGGTTGATGAAGGCCACGACTTCATCCTCGATGTCATGGGGAACCCAACGTCTTTTCAGAGCTCCCCATACTTCCCCTTAGCTTGACCAGTTCCTCCATGAACTCGGCCAGGACTTTGTTTTTCTGCTGGAGCTTCTTTTCCAGCTTCTCGATGCGGGCGTCAAATCGAAGCCGCATGGGCGTTCGCGCTGCAAAAACACCGCTGTCAGTTGCAGACATGCTTCGCTGCGTTGGACGATGCAACTGAGACCAGGAAGCAGACACTGCAAGTCGCAGCGGTCGCCAGCACCTCGCGACCGTTGGTCGCGTGCGCAAACGTTCGCCTGTCGACACAGGAACCGTTGTTACGTGAGTCATGCGGTCTTGGCGTCGCGTTTTAAGTCCGGCTTGACTGTTCACGATCGCCCGTGTTGTCCGCAACTCGTCGACCACTGTGCGAGATCAACTGCTGGAGAACCTTCGAAGTCGGTCCAAGCCCCAGAGGAACGCTCAGACATGCAACGCAGGAGGCGTTCAGCGTCGCGCGATCACGCCTCCGCTTCGCACGCACGTGCCCGATCCTATGTCACCGTCGTCTGCTCCAAGCGCCGCGGTGCGTTCGGATTCCCCAGCAGTGTTAACGGGCCGCCAACAGGAAGTTTAGCGACGAAGCGTGTAAAGTAACGGGACCGGAAAATGAGGTTTGTCTATCAACTTTTGGCCTCGTCGTCGTACATAGAAGGACACCAGTTGCCTTCGAGTTCTCTATTGGAGGTGTTAATCGCAGGGAGGAACAACGATGTTCACACGCATTCTCGGAACGGTTGCAGTTTTGTTGCTAGCGTTTGCAGGGGATGCGACTCCGGGCTTGGTTGACTTGAGCCCCGATGAGAACGGTGAGCGCATTGCCGTAGCCAAGCGTGGCAAGGTTGCATACCTGCCGGCCAAACGCGTGAACATCGGGTCGAATCGGGTAAACGCCGGCTACTGTCGATACATCCGGCGAGCAAAGAACGGCGATCTATTTGTCATGGGTCCCAATCTCGGTAATCTCGTGTTTCGTTCCACCGATGGTGGTCATCAATGGAGCAGCTCGCCGTTCATTGTGAAGAATCTAGCGTTCGTCGCAGCCTTTACGATTCTGCACGACGACACTTTCGTGATCGCGTACATGCCATCGCCGCTGCGCGCGCATAGAGAGATGTGGGTCGCTCGGTCCACGGACTACGGCAGGACGTGGGAGGCGAAGCGAATTGAGATTCAGCTCACTCCCTTCAAACGCGTCATGGGCTGGAACGCCGACATGATCCAGCTGGCAGACGGTACGATCTTGCTAACACTTGATGCGCGAATGAGCGACAACGGGGTTCATGATGAGAACGGAGAGCTGCTGCCGCCCTATTTGCGAGGCGCATTTCTTTACATCTATCGGTCGCGAGACGGCGGATGGACGTGGGGCGACCACAGCAGGATTCCCGGTCTCGGCGGTGAAGTGCATCTGCTGGCGTTGCCCTCAGGAAAGCTGATGGCGGCGGTTCGCAAGCAGCGCTGGCATCGGACTCCCGGCGACCCGGCGAGTGTGCTGGAGCTCAAGAAGCGATACGGATATACGCCGCTCGTGGGTGGTGGGATCATAGAGGACGGGGAGGACGCCAATCGAATCAAGAATGTGTTTGTTTCCGAGTCGTACGACCAGGGCTACACGTGGGTAAATGAAAAGCAGGTGTCGAACTTTATGCAGTGTCCGGGTGATCTGACATACACAAAGGAGGGCGCGCTGGTGTGCCAGTACTTGCACCGCTACCGCGGCGGCCCGATTGCCGATATCAGCATCCGGGCGCGAGTCAGCTACGACGAAGGCAAGACGTGGGAACCGGAAGAGTACATCCTCAGCGACGGCGAGAATTATCCGGGCAGCATCGCCGCCGAGGATGGTGGCTTGATCACGATGTGTCCGCATCGTGGACAAATCCAGGCAGTTCACTGGCGGCCGTTGCCCAAGAACAAGCCAAAGTTGGACTATCGCGGTGGTACGGGGAAAGTGGATGGGCCTGTCGTTGACACAATGGTGGTCGAGAAAGCAGACATCCCAGTAATCGGCGAGGATGGAAGCACGCGTCAGCTTCCGGTCACGCGAGTCAACCTGCTCCCGCCGCCGCGCGGCGCAAGTCATTCCGCGATTCACTATTCGCGGAATAGCGCTGCGGCAGATCGTACGCGAAACGGCGACATCTATTGCACCGGGAACCTGCTCGGCGAGATCATGCTGAGTAGCACGGACCGTGGGACAACCTGGAAGCGCAACAAGTTGTCGATCCCCGGCTGGGGCAGTTTCGTCGCGTTCAAGATTCTGCGCGATAACACGTTCGTGGTGCTATTCGAACCGGTTGGTGAGCCACATCGCGTCCTGTATCTCGCGCGTTCAACGGATTTAGGGAAAACGTGGCGGGTTCTGCAGGCGGAGTTGGGCATCGCACCCTACACGAATCTAGTCGGACGAGGTCACAACCTCGTCGAGTTGCCGGACGGCACTCTGTTGCTTGCACTACAGTTGTGGGGTGGGCAGACCGATCCCGACATACATGGGAAGCACGGACCTGTCGAAGCCACAACATTTGTCCTGCGATCGACCGACGGGGGCAAGTCGTGGCATAGGCGCACCGAGTTATGTGGGTTGGCCGGACAAACACGGCTCTTGAGGCTGTCGTCGGGCAAGCTGTTAGCTTGTGTATTCAAGCTCAAAATCGGCGTCGCCAACAAGCTGTTTCTGGCGGAATCAAATGATGATGGTAAAACATGGATCAAGGAGCGCGACGTCACGGGAAGCCTCCAACCAGGCGGGGCGAACTTGACCCAACTTGACGACGGAGCGGTTGTGTTGGAGTACTTGTACGATACGGCCCCGGGCCAGAGCCCTTACTCCAACTGGTATTACGTCGAGGGCACACGGGCCATCATCAGCCGTGACGAAGGAGCAACCTGGAAGAAGGACGTTTACGTTGTGAGCCGACAGGTGCCACCCGGCGAAGCACCTACGGGTCAAGGAGCTTATTTGTCCGACAGCGTCGCATTGGAAAACGGGCGTATCCTGACCCTGTGCGTCAATCGCGCCAGTCGCGGGATGCGATTCCAAGCTGTCGCCTGGAAACCCGCGTTACCGTAGGACAACATGCGTCACTCAGCGGAGCTTCTCTATGTCTAACTGGCGGGTCATCCTCGCATTGCTACTCACTGCTGCCAGCCTCCTGATGGTCTGCACACGATCACTTGCGGCTCCGACAGGCGAGTTCTTCGTTAACTCGCTTGGCATGAAAATGATTGTCGTCAAGGCTCAGTCGTTCGATGCTTGGACGCCGTCTTTCGCGGACTACAAAAAGGCCGCGGTCGAGGTGTCGGGAGCGCTAGAGCGACCGCCCGTGCCACATCGCGTAAAACTACCGGTGGACTTCGGTCTCGCCGAGTTTCCCGTCACCAACGGTATATATCGGCAGTTCCTCAAGGAGACGGGACATCGCGATCCCGGTGGAGAGTTGTTTGACATGGACCGGATCAAGGTCGGCGACGTCGCGACTTGGAAAGCGGCCGGTGTGGACACGGGCGTTGGGTCGGCATTCAAGCTGGAAGGCTTCCGTCGGGACGACCACGCAGTTGCAGGCGTGAACTATCACGACGCGATCGCGTTCTGCGAATGGCTGTCGAAAAAGGAAGGCCGNACGTATCGGNTGCCGGAAGTNTACGAATGGGAGTACGCGTGTCGGGCCGGCNANAACACGCTGTTTCATTGGGGCAATCGAGCCGACCCTCGCTTNATGAATTACGCCGGCTCGCGAATCGGCCANCCCACNCCNGNGGGCATGTANCCGCCNAATCCGTGGGGTTTCTCTGACATGCACGGCAACGTGGCGGAGTGCTGCGAGCAGATCGGACGACCTGGAGGTGTACAGAAAGGCGGAGCATGGAACTATCCTTCGAGCCTGCTCGGCGCCGACGTGTACGTGGACGTCCGTGGCACGTTCACTCCGCACATGCCGATCACCCGGCGGACGTTGGGCACTGGTTTCCGCCTGGCATGCAACGCGAGTGAGGCGAAGGCCCGGCCTACAGACCTGGCTAAACCCAGCATCGTCGCTGTTTCCGGTGAAGGGCCGGCCTTGGCGGAGTTGGAAATCAAGGTCGGAAAGAAGATCGATCTTGGCAAGGTTCCTGGCGGCGGACTCAACCTGCTAGTGACCAAGGCGGGAAGATGGATCATCAACGGAAAGCGATCGGACGATCAAGGCAATTCATGGCACGCTTGTGACGAACTGTGGTACAACCGCGCTCAGCTTCGTGACGGAACAATCATCGCCGTAAACGGCCCTGGAGCCGTGACGAAAGGTCGGGGCACGCTGCAACTGCGGTGGTCCACAGACAACTGGCAGACAACGAAAACGATTGCAGCTTCGGTGAACATCCCGACAGCTAAGCGTTTTTGGGCTTACGGTGGATTGGTCGAGCTTGAGGACGGCACGCTGTTGACGTCTCTCTATGGCTGGTTCGACGGTGATCAGGTGCGCGAAAACAACCCGCTCTTTCCGATCGCGGACGAAGCTTACAAGACGCGAGTGATCGCCATCCGGTCCACCGACCGTGGTAAAAGCTGGGAGTATGTCTCCACGATTTGCTATCACCCGGAAAAGGGTCGAGAGGGCGCAAACGAGGCGACCATGGTCCAACTTCCGAGTGGCGATCTTTTTGTGGCCATGCGCACGGGTCTGCATGGCTATCGTGACAAGCTGGGACGCGAACGATTGGACGAACCACTGCTGGTAACATGGTCGCGCTGCAACGGCCGTAAGTGGGCCGAGCCCGAACGCATCTATATCGATAACAAGGTCGTCACAGGCATCTGGCCAACCGCCGTGGTGACCGAGGGAGGTGTGCTTGCGGTAATTCGCGGTCGTCCCTATGGCAGTGTCGTTTTCAATCCCGATGGGACCGGAACCATCTGGACCAATGAAGTGCGGTGCGAGGCCACCGGCAACGCATCGGGAATGGATTCGCTCGCCCTGATAGGGCCAAACACAGTACTGGCCACATACATCGACCACTATGACTGGCAAGGCGACGGCCAGTCACGAGTGATCGGTTTGCCGATTACGGTCACGAAAAAGTCTATCGACCAACGCCCGTGACCCCGCACCTCCTGCCGCTGGTCCGGCCACACACCGCACCACCAGTCTCTATATTGGTGGTGCGGGAACCGCCAACCGAAGGGGCCGCACATGAAACGTCTGCAGTACCAAGAGTTCAGGCGGTCGCGGCGGCACCATCTGTTTCTCTCGATGCTGCCCACGATCAAGCGGCACGCCGAGTACGCTTTTCGGCACCTGCTTCAGGACGTGGAAGTGTCCTGGGAGTGGACGGAGGACCAACTCAAAGTCCTTATGCCCGGACAAAACAAAGATCACATCAGCCGATCTGGTAATGCCCACCCTACGGCTTGATTTGTACCGCTTTTAGATTTCCGACAATCTTCGTCGGGCCGCCAAGGGTACAGGCTCGGAGGATTAGGCGGCCCTTTTCCGTTTCCGCCAGGATGTTGGCCACGGTGTTGGGTGCTTCGACTCCGATTCGACATTTCACCAGACTGCCGCCACCGGAATCGGTGAGTTGAATTCCGATTCGGCCTCCATTGATGGTCTCGTTTTGAAGCGTCGCGCTGCTTGTGTCCAGTATGATGGCCGTGTCATTGTCGCTGTAAGTGTTGTGGCGAATATGCGCGCTTTTCGCGCCGTTCTTAGTGATGTGTAGAGCCACTTCGTTTTGTTGAAACACGTTCTTTGTGATCACGCCAGAGATGACGTCTTCGGCGCAGCCTCCTCCGTGGATCATTCCGGTTTGGTTGTGGTGTATGTGATTGCCAGAGATTGTCATGTGATGCAAGCCCCCGTAACACATGAGACCGACCTCGCAATGGTGAATTTCATTGTCCGCGATTCGCTCGTCTTCCGAGTGCGTGTCCTGGCCATGAGACTTGTAGAAAAAGACTCCAACAGGGCAGTGGTGAATCTCGTTACCGGTCACTCGCATGAAATTCGCCGTGGCGCACCCTCGGAATTCGATGCCGAGTTTTGGGTTACGATCCGGCCGTTCAGCCCACGCACTGCCAACGCCGAGACGGAACAACTCGCAATTTTCCAGGATGCCGCTGCCTGATTGCGCGAACAGATGAATGTACGCGTTATGCAAGCCATCGTCGCACAATGGACCCACTCGGCAGTTACGCTGCTTGGGCGATGTGCCGCGGAAACGGATCAAGCCCCGCACGTTCAGTCCGAACTCGCCGGAGAAGTTGCAGTCGAACAGTAGACTGGAGCCCGGGCCCATCTGAAAGACTGCGTCCTTGTCGACGGTAATGTCGCCCGCGGGCACCAACGTGTGTTGTCCGGCTGAGAAATCCAGTCGCCCGCCAATGGTGATTGCTTGGCAAGACCGCGTCGCTTTGGCGGGGCCATCGTAGAAAACCACACAGCCTGCGGGGATCTCGACGTCATCATCCGCGCCCGGCACTGTTCCACCTTGCCACGTGGCCGGATCGCTCCACTCGCCGCGAGGGCCCTTGGCAGTCACCGTCGCGGTCGGTTCCTCGCGAATCATTCCACTATCCACTAAAGCCCGCAGCGAATACGCATACTTCATCGCTCCCCAACTCATCCAGCCATAGCCCGCGGGTTGGCGGTCCCGACCGTTGTTGGGAATGGCCTTGGGCAGCGATCCGGAGCCGTGAAGGTCGTATTCTCCTCTCGTGACGACCCGGTAGGTCGCGGACGCTCCAGCGTATTCATCTCGATGAGAATAGAACCCCTTGGCCAACGGCATGACCGCTCGATGATCACGCGTCGCAAACCAAGCCATGGTGGCGCGGACCGAGTGCACTCGTGCGTGCGCCGGCAGGGACGGGCCGATATAGCCGTCGATGAATTTTGACATCGGTGGTTGCGGTGCATTCTCGTTGACGACCGATGTGCTGAGCCATTCGCGCAAGAAGCGGTCGTCACCGGTGTAACGGTGAAATTCTCCAAACGTTATCAATGCACGGTCGCCCGCGCCGCAGTGGATGCGCATGGTTTCCCACGAGTCGCGGGTGTATTGCAACAGCTCTGGGTCCCAGAATTGCCGGTAGAGATGAAACGCCAAGCTCCCCGGCACCGACAGCACCCGAATCGATCCCCCACCGAAACGGCCGAGTCGCAGAACCTTCACCATCCCGTGCATCTCGCGAGCCACGTCCAGCGCCCGTCCGTCGCCGGTCAGGTGGTAATACAGCAGGAGGTCGTCGACCTTGGTGTGATGCACCTTCGGCCAACCACTCCAGTGATAGAAGTCGTGGTTGTACTGGCAGCCCACGACATCGACCGGCGAGTATTCGACGACGGGTCGTGCGGGCATCTCACGGCTGAAGTGGCAGGTGTCGACATCCATCAAGTGCCGGGTGCGGTCGGCCGCCAGATCGAAGTAACGTCGTTGCATTGTGCGCGCATATTGCATCCACAAGTGAATCGTGGTCGAGCTGCCCGTGGATTCGTTGTTTAACCAGTAGCGGTACCAGTCCCAGCCCTGACGATAGGGCACGTTGGCGTCGTCCGCGGGATTGCGACGACTCCATTGCGAATGGAAGTCGCCATAGTCCATCGCGCCGTAGATGTTGTAGATGCGCTGCTGCAACTCGACGCCTTCGAACAGGTCATGAAAGGCACGTTCGCAGTGTGGGAAGCGTTCGGGGTTGAAGGGATACAGCGGGCCGAACGCCAGACTGTCGCAAACCCACTTAGGGTCGGCCACCAGCCGCAGCGGCTGCTGTAATTGCCTGGCAGAATCTTCGTCTCGCGGAGCGAGACGGCGACTTTGGTTGCCATGCAGCCGCAGCCCCAGACGGTAGGTTTTGGCAATGCCCAGTCGTGTCGGCCGACGATTCCAACGTTCCGGTGCACGTGATGAGCTGATGTCAAGACACCGCTGGCCGCCGCCGTCCCAAAGATGGAGCAAGGCATCGCCTTCTCCGTTCAACTCGAATCCGGTCGGGAAGTTCTGCCAGTGTTTCCGCAGTGCCAACATCACCCCGCCAGCGTCAGCCCATCCGCTCCATCGGGAGCCCTCGTTTAACCGTAACCCATCGCGGTTAAACACCAAACACGAACGCGAACCGTGCTGCCAAACATGCTTGCCCGGTTTCAAGTTTAGCGGTTTTGCATCGACGTCGATGGTTGCCTCCTCGCCGTGGCGAAGCGGAAAAACCAACGCGAGATTACCGATCACGAACTGTTCTGTATCGCGACGGTTGACCCAGGTCACGGACACATCGAGATCTGGCCGGCCGTGTTGGGCCACGATTCTGACCACGCGCTCGGCCTGTTCATTGTCCGGACCGAAAAATCCGCGCAGACAAATCTCCGCGCGCAACGGGCCTGCCTCCACAATTTCAATCTGCGTTGTGCGGCCCCACAAAGTTTCCGACACATTCCTGGCCTCGGCCCGCAGTTTGGCCAGAGTCGAAGTTGGCAGGCTCTCCGGCACACGAATGGAAACAGGCGAGCTGAGTCCCGCCGACGCATCGCGGCCCGTCGTACCGGCGCGTACCATGATCGCCAGTTGATGAGCACCCGGCGTCAAGCGGCCTCCCAGCGGGATTCGCAATGAATGCGGACCGTCGACAACGTATTCTTCAGGTAGCTGCTTCCCATCGATCCAAACCGTGATCGCATCCTTGCTGCCCGCCTTGGCACGCAACCACGTCTCGCGAATGCTCGCTAACGTCTCCGACACGTCGATCGTCGCGCGATAGCATCCCGCTTTGAGGTCCGCAAGATCGACTCCCGCAATTCGCTGCTGCCGGGCCCAGACAAGCCCGCGCGTGTCGAACTTGTACCAGCCTTCGCCGCTCTTGAGCCAGTCGGCTTCCTTCCCTTTCTGCGGTATGCCCGGTCGAAAATCCAAAAGCGGTGGCAGGGCAATGGCCGACAGGCCGGGTTCAATTGGATCAACCGTAGCCGAGCCCGATCCCTTCGAGGTCAATAGGCCGGCCTGGGTGCTGAAGCGAGGAATGTACATAATCCGGCACTTCCCCGGAGACCGCAGCATCGGTTTGCCGTCGAGCCAAAACTGGTGGAACAAACCGCCACCCACGCGGCTCTCGAACCGCAATCGACCCGTGTCCACCACGACTCGACCGTCCGTGTGGGCGATGACGCTAGCCCGACGCGCCAGCGAGGGGTTGTCCTTTGATTTTCCTCGCTCATGCGTCGGGCTGATGTCCTGGACACCGATGGGTTGTGCCACCGGTATCGTTTCCACATCGGGGCCGACTTGGAGTTCCAACTCCGTCGTTCGCTCCGGTTTCGTCGTCACGCTGGTCGTGACAAACAGCGACCGCACCCACTGGCACGACGGACCCCAGGTCGCCAGAACACGACTCTGAGCGGGCAGCATCTTCCCTGACGCATCCAGCACGCGGACGCGGTCTGCATCTTCCACGCGCAGCGTTCCGTCCGCGAACGGAATCCCGCCGGACACCATCGCGGATTCCCGCTCAAGCCGGGCCACCTCTTCGACTCGCAGCGGGACCCTCACCACTCTTGGACGCGGCGGCTTGCGGACCACGAGCGACTGCCGGCTCACCGACTTTCTATCGCCGACGTTCAATTCTGCCACGACCAAGTATTTCCCCGGTTTCAATGCTTGCGTCGCCAATTTGCAGAAGATGATGTGTTTGTCCGGTTGCAGCTCTTCGATCGTGGCAGACGCCAGGACTTTACTGCTCTTGCTGTCGACCAGCCGCAATGTCACCTTGGCTTGTTTGATGAGTTCTTCATCGAGATGAAATCGCAACGTCGCGCCCAATGGTGCATCACCTTCCCAGCGTCGATTACGGTCGAGATAAAAGCGATGAGGATACGGCACTTGGATCGGCCAGCGAATCAAGTCCGTCTGATCGCCCGCTTTGACGGCAGCTTCCAGCACCAATCGCTCACCCGCGCGGGGCACGCGGTACAGCACGCGGGCCTTCGCGTCGTTATCGACGGAAATCGGGACGGTCACGACTTTGCTCAATTCCCGGCCCTTCGAATCCAGCACTCGTGTCGTGACCTGCGCAGTTGCCTTCGGATCCTGGAATGTGAGATTCGCAAAACTGTCGCCAAGTACCGGCGTGCCGGGATTGAAATCGGATACGGCGTTCAGTGCGTCCGGAAACACAGGTTTGAACTCCGGCCGGATCGCATTTGTCGCCAGGACTCGCCGAAAATCGTAGTATTCCAGCGGTCGTGAAGTGCGAAACTGCACTGACGACAGAAAGTCATCCGCCAACGCCGTAGATCCGACAGAAACTGTCATCAGCAAAACGAGTCGCATCGCGCAAGTTTGCATTTCAATCATCTTTTTGCTGTATTATTTCGAAGCCGATCGTTCAGGCGATGATCTGTTCAATCGGACGGCCGTAATCGATCTCAAGTCGTTTTGACGCAAAAAGGCACCGCCTGTCACAGACGGTGCCAAGTGGAGGCGGCGGGCTTCCAGAGGCCCATTCGCAAACCACGTTTTTACCGGGGTTTACGACAACGCGATTTTCTAATTGGACCCGCGAATGGACCTTATTGGCCACCTGATTGGACCTCTGCTTTCTTAGCTCGAAACCATGCCGACTGCGTCGGCAACTATTGCGACGCCGTTATGATATGTGTGGGCACTTCCGCAGCCTGCTGGCACAGTTCGGGCTCACGCCGAAGTCCAGACGCGGGCTGGCTGCGAGTGATCCGGGGGAGGCGGTGGATCCGCTGTGACAGATTGGCGAAGGATCAACCGGCTGAGATTACGCTGTTTCAGATTTCAGACGTGCAAGAATCGCCTGCATTGTAACCGTCGGCGGAGTTTTTTGACCCTACGACCTCGCCGGACCGACAAAAACCACCACATCGGTCCCCACTTCACAACCACAGCGCTACGCTTTTCGACCGCCCGGCGCTACGTTTTCTAACCGGCGTCTACCAATAGGATTGTGACTGAAAATCAAAAGGTTACCGAGCCAAAAACAAACATCCTTTCACCGGGAATTTTTCAGCAATTGAGTTTTCGGCTCTCCCGCAGGTTGCGAAACAGATCTGACCAAGTCGACTCACTGTCCTATCGCATCGCCATCCGGTAGGTTCTTAGCTTCTACAGCTAAGAATTGCCTTTGGCGTTCACCAAGCGATCGTCATCACTCAAAGTCCCGACCGAGAAAGTTGAATTCGGTGGTTTGCCTTCTGACGAAATGTCCAACATCTCACCCGCTCCTCACATGTCAGTTAAACTGGCAAAATCGGCGCCGCTGAACTTCCAATTAAAATTTTTGCCGTGAGGAACTCCGTGCATGAGCGAATTTTTTGCTGCCCGATTGCAGATGGCGCTGACTCTCGGCACGCATATCATTTTTGCGTGCTTCGGAATCGGTCTGCCCCTGCTGCTGATCTTCGTCGAGTGGCGTTTTCTGAAGACTGGTGATGAACTTTGGCGGACGCTCGGGAAGCGGTGGTCAAAAACGTTCGGTGTTTTGTTTGCCGTCGGTGCCGTTTCCGGAACTGTGCTGTCGTTTGAACTCGGCCTGCTGTGGCCAGAGTTCATGGGCACGTACGGCGCCGTCATCGGCCTGCCCTTCGTTCTCGAAGGCTTCGCGTTCTTTCTCGAGGCGATCTTCGTCGGAATCTACCTCTACACATGGGATCGCCTGCCACCTCGAGTCCACTGGTTTACGGCGTTTCCAATCGCACTATCAGGACTGGCCGGCGGAACATTCGTCGTCGCTGCGAACGCCTGGATGAACGTGCCGACCGGCTTTGAACTCAAGGACGGCCGTGTTGTCGACGCCGATCCGATGACCGCCCTGTTTAATCCCGGCATGCCGGCTCAGGCCGCTCACATGATCGTCGCGGCGTTGATGGTCACCGGATTCATGGTTGCCGCTTACTACGCATTCGAAACACTCAAAGGTCGAAATTCCGAGTACAACCGCCGCGCGCTGGCCATGGGGCTTGGGATGGGGATCATCGCAGCGATGCTTCAGGGACCAGTTGGTCACGAAGTAGGTCACATGGTGGCAAAGTACCAGCCAATCAAGCTGGCTGCGATGGAAGGACATTTCGAAACGACGGACTGGGCTCCACTGCGGATCGGCGGGATTCCTAACATGGAAACACGCGAGACGACCATGGCGATCGAAATTCCTGGTGGCTTGTCAATGATCGCGTTCAACGACCCGACCGCGACTGTCCGCGGGCTGAACGAATTCCCCGACGAAGACCTGCCGCCCGTCGCTGTCGTCCACTTCGCGTTTCAGACAATGGTGGGCATCGGCACGATGCTCATGGGACTGGGCTTATTGACTTTCTGGCGGGTCTGGAAGAAGAAGCCGATCGAAGACGACCGGTGGCTGCTTTGGGTGATAGTCGCGGCCGGCCCGTTGTCGATCGTCGCACTCGAAGCCGGCTGGATTGTCACGGAAGTCGGACGACAGCCGTGGATTGTTCACGGCGTCATGCGCACGTCTGATGCGGTCACTGAAGCTCCCGGAGTCGTTCCTTTGTTCATCGTGACGGTGGCTATCTATGCGGGTCTTGTTGTAGGAACCGTGGTGACGCTCCAAATCCTGTCACGGATTCCTATGCCGGAGCCGAGCCATGACGCCTGAGCTGATGGTATGCGGAATCCTGCTGGTTGCCATCACCCTCTACGCCATTCTGGGCGGCGCCGACTTTGGCGCGGGTGTCTGGGAATTCAACACAGCGATGCGTTCTTCGAAGAAAGAACGCGATCTACTGTACCGCGCTATCGGTCCGGTGTGGGAAGTGAATCACGTCTGGCTGATCTTTGCGATCGTGTTGATGTTCAGCGCCTTTCCGGTCGTATTTGCAGCGTTGTCTCGTGCGCTCTGGATTCCCCTGCTACTGGCGCTACTGGGAATTTTCGCGCGCAGCGTTGGATTCGCCTTCCGCGCGTATGCAGCCGGAGCCGTCCGACAGCAGGCCATATTCGGAGTCGTCTTTGCGTTCGCATCGACCAGCACGCCCTTCTTTTTCGGTGCCTGTGCCGGAGCGATCGCCGGAGGGCTTGATAAGGTAGACGTAAATGGAAAATTCCACGGCGATTATCTGACTGGATGGATCACCCCGTTGTCGGTTTTCTGTTCGTTCTACGCAGTTGGTCTGTGCTCCTACATTTCAGCCCTCTTCATGTCGTGCGAAGCCATGGCCGACAACGACGCCGAACTCACGGCGGTCTGGAGACGCCGGGCTCTGACCATGGGAGTGATTCTGGGCGCGTTCTCAACCCTCGGATTAGTCATCGTGGCGAATTACGCATCTGAACTGTGGACAGGATTCCTCAGCAAATCGCTTCCACTCGTCGCAATTTCCACAGCAACAGGCTTAATCTCAATGCTGTGTGTCTGGAAAGCACGCTATCAGTTCGCTGCTGGAGCGGCGGCGCTCACAGTGGCCTGCGTGATCCTCGGGTGGACGCTGTGCATGGCGAGCACCTGCGCGTGC
>PADE01000287.1 GCA_002702965.1 Planctomycetaceae bacterium | reverse complement strand
AAGGCGTTTCGACGGGGTACCGAAGGCGTTTCGACGGGGTACCGAAGGCGTTTCGACGGGGTACCGAAGGCGTTTCGACGGGGTACCGAAGGCAGACGCATTAACGCTGCAGAAAGGCCGTTGCCGTGGCCTCCGCCGGTGGCCGTCTCTCCGTGGTCAGCAGGTCCAGTAAGATGTCAAACTGCTGCGGAAGGATCCACCCTTGCTGCAGGTCTGGGTAGACCGTGATCCGAACTTCCGTTTTGATCTCCTCTGGTGAAAGTACTTCCCGGTCGTCGAGGTATCCTTGATCGCGCAGGTAGTCGCGGAGATCTTCCCGCTTGTCTTTTTGGAATCTTTGCACATCGCCCGCTTTGAGCGCCTCCAGGATGGCCTTGGCATCGCCCGCATGCTCTTCAGCCAGCGCCGTGACGCGGTCGATGTAGGTGTCGGAGACCGCGCCGGAGTTCAATAGCGCTTTGCGGTCGACCGCGTTGCCACGACCAATTTTTCGGTGCCGCAACACCGACTCCAGCAGCCGCGCCGCCGCCTGGGCCTTGCAGAAAATGGTCGAGTCGGAAGAAATCCCGTCGGCACGGTCGAGCGAGACGAGCGTTTGCAACTGGCCCCATTTGTTGATCCCATCGTTGAGCAACTCGTAGAGGACGAACGGATCGTCAATCAGGAACCACAAGTGGTAGTCCCCCGGTTCTTTGTTCGGGTCGGGGTGGGAAACCTGAAGCAGTTCGCCGTAGGACAACCAGTCCAGATCATCGGGTGCGGGAACCGGTGTCGTTGGAAATGGCTCGTAGTCGCGGATGGGCAGCCGTTCCGATTCGCTTAAATCGCGCTGGGTGGCCAAATTGATGACCCGGTGTTCGACATCCTCACACGATTTGAGGTGTTGTTGCCACTTGTCGACTTCGTCCCGTTGGGCCGTGAAATAAAACAACTGCCTGCCGCCCCGGCAAATTTCCAGCGCGGCATCGATCATCTCTTGTGCTCGGCGGTCATCGCTGTTGCCGAGCGTCTCATCCAGGATCAGCGGCACTTTGATTCCCTGTTCCTGACGCTCGACAAAGGCGACCCGAGCGGCCAGTAAGAGCTGGAGTCGCGTCCCACTGGACAACTCTTGCAGTTTGAGTCCCTCCCCACTCGCGGTTTCTTTAGCACGAAATACGAACGAATGACCGGATTTTCCCTGGAGTTTTTCGGGTTCTACCTGGAGTTCATAGCGGCCATGGGTAATAGACGCAAACAGTTCCCGCGCCCGTCGCAGAATGGGCGGCTGTTCTTCGACCCGTTCCTGGCGATCGATGTGGCCGGCCAATAGACCTCCGACGACCGCGTCATAGTCCTGTTCACGTTGCTCGCGGAGGTCGTCGGCTGCCTGCATCTGGTCGGCTAGAGCCGTCCCCAGATCGTTGCTCTCGCGGGCAGTCTCGATGGCCTGCTCAATGCCTCCGATTTTTTCGCTGATGGTGTCCAACTGGTCGGCCTGTTCACGATACTGTCGTTCCCTGCCGGCCAGCTCGTCCGCGGTCAAGGCCAGCAGTTCCGGGCGCTCCGAGAGCTCATTTGTGGTCTGTTGATGCCTCCCTTCGGCCTTGTGATGTTCACGGACCGCCTGGTCGTACTCGCCCCGTTGTTCGGCCCATGCATGAAGGGTCGACGTTTGCTCTACCGTGAGTCCAATCCGATCGAACAGGGCGCTGATCGCATTGTTCGCGTCGGTTTGCTCGTCGGCAATGCGCGCCAAACTGGTTTCCCCCGCCGCCAGTGCCTGCGTGGCCGAATCGTATTGCTGTTGCCGGAGTGCGAGCTGTTCCACCCGAGTAGCGATCGTGTCTGGATCATCGCACGCATCGATCACATCCGTGTCATCGACCGCGGCGAGATGATAGGGCGAGAGCGCGTTGTTCATCTCGACCAGCAGCGAGTCGAATTCCCGAGTCGCCGTGTCGAGCAATTGTTGTGATTCCGCCAGACGCTGTTGTTGCTCCCGAAACCGGTTGATATTTTGCGCCAGCAGCCAGAGCGTGACCTCCTCATCGCCATCGACATCAAACCCCAATTGCGCGACCCACTTTTGCTTGTCCTGTTCCAGGTCGGATACCTGGCGGTCGAGGGCTTGGATGCTCGGTCCCAGGTCACCCCATTTCATTTGTTTCTCGTGTGCGAGTAACGCCGCGGCGCGGCGTTCTTGTAGCGACTTCATTTGTTCCCGAACGACGTCACTCGACCAGCTTGAGAGTTCTTCCGATTGCCGTTCCTTGTATTTGCGGCGTATTTCCTCGCGCCGTGATGTCTGTGAGCGATCGACTGCGGTGCCGGGCCAAAAGGCCCATACGAGCAGTCCGACACCTGCGGCCAGCAGCAGGAACCACGACGGGTGGACCAGCAGGCCCATCAGACCGGCGAGGATTAACGTTGCCGTACCCGCCGCCACCCGTTTCCACAAACCACCTTGATCGCTGGCAGTGGCCGTACCTTCCAGAGCCAGCCAGTCGCGCAGTAGCTCGATGGTCGACAGCAGCGCATCGACGTCTTCCGGCGGTGGCTTGACGCCCAGCCAATCGCGCAGCGTGCTTTGGTGCTGCTGTTCGGCGTGGATTTTGTTCGCCCGGCACACAAAATCGAAGAGATCATTCAGCAAGCTGGTATCGATTTCGCTGGCCTGCGCGACGCGGACGTTGGGGCCGATGGCCCGACTCTCCTGCTCGAGCGCTGCCCGCGACACGTCCGCTTCCCTGCGGCGGCTCTTTATTTCTTCCTGTAGACCGTGCAGCCGTTGAAATTTTAGCCGCAGTGACGGCACCAGCTCTGGGGGAATTCCCTCATCGGGCAACCCGCACTTCTTTAGTAGCGCTCGGGCATTGTCCAGTTTTTGCTGCTCAGACTGGTGTTCTTTTGCTCTCTCTTGCTGCGTTGATTGCCACCCATCGAGATCCTCAACGTCGCGGGGGGTGACCTTCTCGATGCCCGCGGGAAAGTCTGCGACGTGTTGAAGTGTTTGTTCGACGGCGGCGCGGGTTTCCAGACATTGCTGCGCTCGCTCGATCCACTTCAGTTGAAGCTGGGCATCCTGTGCGGCTTTCTTTTGACCACGCAGTTGCTCGAGACGGCCCTGCCGTTCTAGCAGCTCGTCCTGGCGATCTTTCACCTCGTCATAGTTCTTCCTGACGGCCGCATCGCGGTCTATGAGCTTTTTCGGTCGCGCGGCGCGGTCCAGATGCCTGAGCGCGCGGCTCGCTTGATAGACGTCGTATCCGCCCGCCAATTCTGTGGCGATCCTCTGCGCTACATCTTCACCGGTTTCGGACGAGATCAGATCGTGCAGGGCCAGNAGGTGTCGGTCACCGATTTGGGACGGTGCCAGTGGGGGGCAGGTCAGGTCCGATCCGTCCGTCCGTTTCTGACACTTGACGCGTCCCATGTTGTAGTCGAGTGACAACGACGTACCGTCGAGTTCGAAGGTAGCGTGCAGTGACACGTCGGTTGGGGGATCTGTGGGCCGCAGCAAGTGGAGAATCGCTCGCCCCAGGGTGGATTTGCCCGAGGCGTTGGGGCCGTAAACGATGTTCACGCCGGAGCACAGATTGTCGGCCTCCAGACCCCCATTGGGAAATCCGGGCATGTGGCGGATTTCGGTTCGTGTGAGGAACAGGGTCGGTTTGTTCATGGCGACCGATCCTGGGCCAGCAAGCGGTCGAGCAACAAATTTCCCTGGCGCAGTAAACGTTGCCGGGTGGCGCTGACATCCGGTAACGCATCCTCGCTGAGTGTCGCGTAGTTATGGGAGTTGAACACCTCGCGTTGTTTTTGGTGGGCCTCGTCTAATAACGCGGCCAGCCGCGCGCTACTTTGGCCGGCGTGCAATTCGAGCAGCGTGCGCGCCAGGATGCCGGGGGGATCGTGTTGTTGCGCCAGTTGTTGAAGGTTGATCGCCGGAAGCGTGTGATTGGTGACCTGGTCGACATTCTGGGTGACCGATTCGAAACTCCGTTCGAGTTCCAGCGATTTGAAGTAGTCATCGACCTGCCCACAAAGTCGTGTGCGACCCGTGAATTGAATCCGCAGCGAGACGAATTCTGGAGGGTTACTGCTGTGGGCGATATCCTTGAGATGCATTCCCGTGCGCTTCAGCAGACAGGCGTCCAGCGCGTCTTCGGTTTCCACGTCGGAGAGATCGACCTCGAGTGCACTGTAGAGAACTTTGGAGAGGGGAATCTGACGCGGCGCCGTGATGTTGTGGCGACCGTGCACTTCGATCAGCCAAGGGCCGTGCGGGCCGGTTTCACCCGGGTCCATCGCCTGGGGCGAACCCGGGTAGAGCAAGGTGGGGCCGGATTGCATTTCATGCAACTGCGGGGCGTGAATATGTCCCAGCAACCACACGGCCAACGGGTGCGNTGCCAGCTCGGTNCGTGACACGGGCGCGTAGCGACTGGCGGGAACATCCAGATCGGCATGCAGTAGCCCCACNGCGGGCAGATCGTCGTCGGGGTCGCCCTCCCAACTCGCCAGTGGATTCGTCTCGAAGTGGCTGTCGGGAAAGGACCATCCCCAGATCCGCAGTCGTGGCGGTCCGTCCGGTGGGAAATCGGCCCGTTCCCAGTGACCGTTGCGACCCAGTAGATGAAAGTGGTCGGTTCCCACCGCATCGACGATTCGCGGCAGCACATCGTGATCGTGATTGCCGGCGACGGCGTACGTATGGATGCCGGCGGCGGCCAGTCGGGCAAGCCCCGTTTCCAGCGGTCCAGTGGACTCAAAGAACCGATTGCGGTGGTCGATGATGTCGCCGCTCAGCGCCACCAGATCGACCTGCTCACGGATTGCCAGCTCGACGATCGCGGACCACATGCGGGCGCAGGAACTCCGGTTACGGGTGGAGTCGGGTACCCGTGTTGGGGACCGGCCGATGTGAATGTCCGCGGTCGCCAGGATCTTGACAGGCATACGAAATNCCGGGCCGTTCCCACAANGAGTGCGCGATCCGTTTTCGTAAGTGTAGCTCAACGGGCTGGTGTCCTCCACGGCGCGGGTCGCGCCGGGACCCGATCTGCGCGACCGATTCGGTCTGTGTGGACTGCTCACTTTGCCAGAAAGGGGACAAGTTGCGATAATCGACCAGCCCGCTCGGCTCGTCGCGCCGTGGAGAGCGGCAGGCAAACGGTTTCTCGAGGAACATACACCGATTGGCAGAGAGGTGCACATGGACGTAAATGATCTTTCGCTACCCGACATCGATCCGCGCAAGGCGATCTCGGTGGGCGTCGTGATGGTCTTGGTAATAGTGCTTGTGATGCTGTTGTACCGCGGCTTTTACACGGTGCGGGAAAATGAGCAGGCCGTAGTGATGCGGTTCGGGAAAATTCAACCGGCAACGGTAGGGCCCGGGATGCACTTGTGCATCCCGCTGGTCGACACCATCGTCAAGGTCAATGTGACCGAGGAGCGGCGGATCCGACTTCCATTCGGCGGTATGTCGGAGCGGCCGACGCGAGTCGCGGAAGGCGATACCCTGATGCTGACCGCCGATCTGAACGCCACCTCGGTCGAATGGACGATCCAGTGGCGGATCGGAGACGCCACACAAAAAGTGAAGAGTTTTTACAATCCGTTCGATNCGACGGGGGACGAGTATCTGGGCCGGGTGATCTCGCTGGCTTCGCGAACCGTGATGAACCGCCTGATCGGTGATTATTCGATCGACGAAGTGCTGACCGAAAAACGGAATGAGATTCGTGTGGCTGCCAAGGAACAGACCCAGAAAATGCTCGATGGGTACAAATGTGGCGTGATCATCACCGATCTGCAGATGCAGCGCGTGCGACCGCCGCGCAAGGTTCGTCCCGCCTTCGACGCGGTCAACAAGTCGATTCAGGAGCGGGACAAGCTGGAGAACGAAGCCAACAAGATACGCAACAAACAGATTCCCGAGGCACGCGCCGCCGCAGACAAGAAGATGCGCGACGCGGAAGGGTACGCGGCGCGCCGTCGCGCTGAGGTGGGGGGAGAAATCAAGGCGTTGCGGGCCCGCTACGAAGCGTACCNGCGGGCTCCAGAAGTGACCCGCAAGCGGCTCTACCTGGATGCGATGGAAGAGATCCTGAGCGAAGTCGAGTCCAAGACGATCGTCGATGCGGATCTGCAGCAGGCGGTGCCGCTGCTGCCGCTGTTGCCACTGAACGAAGGAGGTGCGCGATGAGTCCCCGTATTGGTATTTCGATTGGGGTTGGGATGTCGCTTCTGGTGCTGCTGCTCAACTCGGCGATGTATACGATCGATGAACGCGAGCAGGCGGTGATCCTGCAGTTTGGCGCGCCGCAGGCCAGCCACACCGAACCGGGCCTCTATTTCAAGCTACCCTTCATTCAGGAAGTCCGCCGCTTTCCCAAGACGCTCCAGCTGTGGACGAGTGACGAAGACATCACCGATCTACCGGCGGCCGACGGTAAGAAGGTCGAGGTGAGGGCCTGGGCGATCTGGAAGATCACCGATCCGCGTCAATTCGTGAAGGTGTTGCGGACCGTCGACCAGGGGCAGGCAGCCGTCAAGGACCGGGTGCGGGCCGCGATTCGAGACGAGATCACGAGCAACAACCTGGCCGAAGTGGTGCGCAGCTCGTCGCGCCAGTTGACCTATTCGTTCCGATTTGAATTGCCCAAGGGCGATGGGGATGCACCCGCAGAGACGCAACTCGCCGAGCCCGAGGCACAGGTTCCCATCGACAAGGGACGCGAGAAGATCACCGAGGAGATCCAGCAGAACGTTGCCAAGCGACTGGCATCCCAGCAGGNATCGGCGAATGAAGACGGGACCGGCGGTCGCGGCGTGGAATTGGTCGAGGTGGGCATCTCCAGTATCGGTTTTGTCCCGGCGGTTCAGGAGGCNGCTTTTGAGCGTTTGACNGCGTTCATGGAGTCGATCGCCTCGGGGTACCTCAATACGGGACAGCAGCGCAAGCAGGAGATTCTCAATCGCACCCATGCCGAAGTCCAGAAGATCCTCGGGGAGGGTGAAGAGCAATCGAATATTATCCGCGGCGCGGTCGACGCGGAGATCATCACCGACTTCGCCAAGGCGATTACCGAGACGGGTGAGTTCTACAATTTCACCAAGACACTGGAAGTCAATAAGAAGGCGCTGGCCGGGAAGAGCCGGCTGATCCTGACGACCCGCAGCGAGCTGTTCGNGATGCTCAAAGGGGTGGATCCGGTGGCGCCGCGGACCGCTCCTGCGGCGGCTCCCGCCGCCGCTGCCGAGGGGTCGGAAGCCAAACCGCAACCGCTGCGCTAGTCGGGCGCCGGTTGTCGAGAGGATGATGCGATGAAATGGCTCGCCGTATGGACCGTCTGCTGGATCTGTCCGGTCATCGCAGCGCCGGTTGCGGGCGCCCCGTTGCGGGCTGGCGCCGCCGCCGTCGATATCACACCGCTGCAGCTGCCGGTAATCGTCAATGGCGGTCTGGTCGCGCGTCGCGTCAGCGACGTGAAGACGAGGTTGCATGCCCGGGCGATCGTGCTCGACGATGGGCGTGAGCGGCTGGCGATGGTGGTGGTCGACAGTTGCATGACGCCCCGCCCGCTGTTGGATGAGNTCAAACAGCGGGCGGCCCAGCGGACCGGGATCCGGTTCGACCGGATGCTGATTTCCGCGACGCACACGCATTCGGCGCCTTCGATCATGGACAACATGGTGGCCGCCGATCAGACATACCTTCCCTATCTGCGCGAGAAAATCGCCGAGGCGGTGGCCCGCGCCGAAGCGAATCTCGAGCCGGCGCGGGTTGGTTGGGCGTCGGTCCAGGCAGCTAAATTTACCGCGCTACGGAGATGGATCCTGCGACCAGATCGGATCCAGAACGACGTATTTGGCAACCCGACGGTTCGCGCCACGATGCATGCGGCCACCAATTGGGACCATGTGACGGGACCCTCCGGTCCCGAAGATCCCGAGCTGACCTTGCTGTCACTGCAGTCGCTCGACGGGCGTCCGATCGCGCTGCTGGCCAATTTTTCGATGCACTACTTCTCCGGTGAACAGGGGTTGAGTGCCGATTACTACGGTCTGTTCTGTGAGGGTCTGAAGTCCCGTCTCGGAGAGGCTGACCCGGACGGCCAGCGACCGTTTGTGGCCGCCATGTCGCACGGTTGTAGCGGGGATATTTGGAGGCGCGACTACGCGTTACCCCCCGAGGATCGGTACGAGCCGACCATCGAGACCTACGCCACGGAGTTGCTCGACTTGACGATGGATGCCTACCAGCGNATCGAGCATCAAGGAGATGTCGACCTGGCGATGGCCGAGGCGCGGCTGCCGATGAAATACCGCGTTCCCGACGCCCAGCGTCTCGAGTGGGCCCGGCGGATCGTTGCCGAGTTGGGAGATCGTGAACCGACAGACCAGGTGCAGGCGTATGCCCGCGAACAGCTGATCCTCCACGACCAGCAGACCACCGAAGTTGTCGTCCAAGCGATTCGCATCGGCGATATGGCGATCGCCACATCGCCCACCGAGACGTATGCGCTGACCGGTTTGAAGATCAAATTGCAGAGCCCGCTCGCCAAGACCATGGTCATCGATCTGGCCAACGGCGCCGATGGCTATATTCCCCCTCCCGAACAGCACCAGCTGGGCGGGTACAACACCTGGGCGATGCGCGGGGCGGGCCTGGAGATCGCGGCTGAGCCAAAAATCACCGAGACGGCACTCGCTCTGCTGGAACGCGTGGCGGCGAGACCGCGCCGTGTGTACCGACAGGGTCGGGGACCGGCGGCGGCGGCGATCCTCGCGTCGCGGCCGGTCGCGTATTGGCGTCTCGATGAGTTCGAGGGGTTCCGCGCCCGCGACGCTTCNGGCGCTGATCACGATGCCCGCTACGAACNGGGGATGGCGTTCTTCCTGGAGGGGCCCCGNGCGAAGGCGTTTTGCCTCGGCNCTGAGTCCAACCGGGCGGTCCATTTCGCGGGCGGCAGATTGCGGGCCCGGCTGTCGGGACTGAACGGCTCGTTTTCGCTGGTGATGTCGTTCTGGAACGGCATGCCGGTAACCGGACGCGCGGTGACCGGTTGGATGTTCTCACGNGGTCGCGACTACGGAGGTGGTGCCGCGGGGGAGCATCTGGGGTTGGGGGGCTCGGCGNGCTCGGCGGGTAAACTGATTTACCTGCAAGGCAGCGCGCCACCGCTCGCCGGGCGCACTACAATCCGCCGCTGGNCCTGGTATCAGGTCGCCCTGGTCCGCACCGCGGGAAATGTCCGGTTGTATCTGAATGGCGATCCGAACCCCGAAATCGACGCCCGCATTCCGGGTCAGGCACCCCCGTGGACGGGGGAGTGGTTCTTCGGCGGCCGCAGCGACCGTCGATCCAGCTGGGAGGGCCGGCTCGATGAGATCGCGCTCTTCGACCGGTCCCTATCGGCCGCTGAAATTGCCACCTTCGCGCGGGGCAACTGAAGCACCGCCCGGCGAGGCGCGGGCCCCACCCGATGAAAGTTCCGGGTTGCCGATTCTCACCGCGGTGGCAACAGTTCGTCGGCCGCCTGTTTGAAGGCTTGCCAGGTATCGGGACCGAACAGCACAAAGGCCACTTCGCGCAGCGTTCCCACGTGAACTTGGCAGGTTTTGATCGCAATCGCGGCGGCTTCGGCGAGTGGGTATCGGTACACGCCACAGGAGATGGCGGGAAAGGCGATCCGCGACAGCGTTTCGCGGTTGGCCAGCTGCAGCGCGCTGGCGTAGGTCGCCGCTAGTCGCGGTGCCGAGGTCTGCGCGTCTTGGTAGACCGGCCCCACAGCGTGAATCACGTAGGGTACCCGCAAATCGCCGTCACCGGCGGTCGTGATCCGCGCTTCACCCGTCGGACAGCGGATTCCAGGCCGGATTTCGGGGACTTGCCGGCAGGCTGCCAGCAACCCGGGGCCCGCCGATTGGTGGATCGCGCCGTCGACTCCCCCTCCACCCAGCATCGCTTCGTTGGCGGCATTGACGATCGCATCGCCGGTCCACTCGGTGAGGTCACCCGACAACAGTGATAATCGGGCGGTCGCCGTCAACTGGTATTGTTCCATCGCTGCACCACCCTTTGGCCCTTGCACCGTCGCCGCGCGGGACAAGCTTCGACGGCCGTGCAGATCGCCAATGGGCCGCGTTGGTGCGGCGTTCGCGACGAACGGCCGTACCCGCGGCGCTGGGAAGCGGCCCGTTTGAAGCTGGTGTGTACCCCGGGGGTCGCCTACTTCAGGTCCCCCGCCGTGACCACGATCAGTTTCTTGGGGATCAGGTGCTTTTTGATGGCCGCGTTGATCTGCTCCAGCGTGACCCCTTTGACGCGATTGAACAAGTCGTCGTAGAAGAGTACCGAATCGCCCTGCAGTATCATGTCGGCAATCAGGCCAGCCAGACGGCCGTCATCGTTAAACTGCAGAGAAAATCCCTGCACATAGCTTTGCTGGGCGGCCGCCAATTCCTTCGCGGTGACGCCCTCCTTGACCAGCCGGTTCAGCTCTTCGTCGACCAGCTGAACCACTTTTGGCGTGTTCGTCGGGTTGGCGATGGCCATGATGGTAAAGCGGCTGTTTTCTTCTTCATTAAAGGCGCTGTAGGAAGCCCGCACCCCGTAACTGAGACCCTCCTTTTCCCGGAGTCGCTCGCCCAAGCGTGATGATAGCGATCCGGCTCCGAACACCTGACTGGCCATTTTCAAAGCCGCGTAGTCTTCGTGACGGAATCCAATCGGCAGCGTGTGACCCGAAAAGTAGACGGCGTTCTTCTTATCGGGGGTGATGATCTGTTGGCGAACCGCTTTGGTATTGGCAAACGTTTGGGCGCGGATCCGCTGGTACGGTTCTTTGACCGACCAATCCGAGAAGATGTTGTCTAGCAGAGGGCGGACGGTGTCGGGATCGAAGTCTCCCACCAGGACCAGTTCCCCGGCGTGGTTTCCCAGAAACTGCTGATAGAGTTCGACCACGTCGGTCAGTTTCAGGTTGGTATAGCGCTCGGCATCATCCTCGACCGACGTGCGAAATCTTGCATCCGATTGGCTGTAGGGGTACAGCA
>PADE01000286.1 GCA_002702965.1 Planctomycetaceae bacterium | reverse complement strand
GGCCCCACGCCGGGTGTGGGACTGAGGTCACGGCCACATGGCGCACCGCCAGGCTTTATATTAGTGGCAACTGGAACCGCATACCGAAGGGGCTGCACATGAAACGTCTGCTGGGTTGTCTGCTGGTGATGGGGATGGTGGGGTGTGGGAGTCCGCTAGAAGAGACAAGCGTTGCCGGGTTAGAGAAACACGGAACCAAACCCACTAAGGTTCGCGTGAGCTTTGACATCTTCGACGTAACCAACGGCACACCGACGCCAGCGATGATCTGCTTGCGCAGCCGGGACGACGATACCGTCCGACTGCCTCCCGACGGACGCGTGATGCGCGAAGTCGGCAAGACCAAGGCCTTCTACGAAGGTATCGCCTATGACGGGCAGGATCCAGGCTGGATCGGACCCATCCGAATGATGAACGGCAAGGGTGACAATTCGGATCGTAGCTACGTCTACGAAGACCTGCCATCGGTACCCCATTGGCGCGAGCCGATCGCTCATCAGGCAAAGTCGCGTTTCAGTGTTGAACTCGAACCGGGAGACTACCGACTGTCGGTCAGCCGAGGCATGGAGTTTATCCCGATCCACAAGGACTTCACGGTCGAGTCAGGCAAGTTGGCCGAGTACACGATTCGCTTGGAACGCTGGACCGATCTTGCAAAGCTGGGATGGTACTCCGGCGACGTTCATGTGCACCATCCAACACAACAGAAATCGCATCGCGAGTTTCTGCTCCGTTACGCCGAGGCGGAGGATCTGAACGTTGTCAATGTCCTTGAGATGGGCCATCACCAGGGGACTGACTTCAAACAACTCGGCTTTGGCAAGGAGTTTCGTGAGATCCGAGGAAACTACTGCTTGGTATCGGGCCAAGAAGAGCCGCGCAGTACGTTCGGCCATATCATTGGCCTCAACACGACCAAGCTTGCTAGAGACTTGTCGACCTACGACTTTTACGACCTGGCCTTCAATCGGATCCACGCCCAGAAGGGCGCATTGGTCGGTTTTGCCCATTTCTCCTGGAATGGTTGCAATCTTCCACGCGGCTTTCCGTGGTACGTGTCGACCGAGGCGCTCGACTTCGTCGAGCTGCTGCAGTTCGCCAAGATCAATCGCCCCGACTACTACGATTACCTCAACCTCGGCTTTCGCCTGACTGCGGCCGCTGGCAGCGACATTCCCTGGGGTTCGACGATTGGTGAGTGCCGCACGTATGTCTTCACCGGAGGGAAGAAGCTAGACATCGACGCCTGGTTCGATGGCCTGCGGCAGGGACACACCTTCGTCAGCAACGGGCCCGCTTTGTTCTTCACGGTCGACGCGAAGATTCCGGGGAGCGCGCTCAAACCTAAAGTCGGTGATCGGCTGAAGGTCCACGCACGAGCGTCTGGCCACCAAACCATTGGTCTGCCCGACCGGCTGGAGATCATCTCGGGCGAAGGTGTTGTCAAAAGCGTAACGCGGGACAAGACGACGAAAGGCGATCTGACGCTCGACTTTGAAATCAACGCCGAAACCAGCGGCTGGATCACCGCGAACACGATCTGCAAGAACGGAGCCCTCGCTCACACGACTCCTGTCTACATTATCGTTGATGACCGACCGACTTGGTCTCCCACCAAGGGACCGGCATTGATTGAAAAGCAATTGGACGCGATTGTGGGAATCGAGGAAGAATTCTCGTCAAAACAATCCTTGCGTGCGCAGGGTGTTCGTGAACGTCTGGCCCGCGCAAGGGCCTATTATTCACAACTGTTGGCGGCAATGCGAAGTTCCGCTCCCTGAGCAGCGCGATCTCCGATGCATTCCGTACTCTGACAAAGAACGGAGCAAACGACCGCTCAGCGGCGCAACTCACGTTCTAAGAACCCCCGGCCCAATAGCAGGGGTGGCATTGCCCAACCTACGATGTTGCCGGCACATCCCAAAACGTCCCCGTGATCCCGGTTACGCCCGCTTTGTTCTGAGCGTAACACGCGGTCAAGACACGGCCGGGTTCGATCTCGACCGAGGAACTGTAGCCTTGGTTGCTGTTCGGTGCGGCTCGCAGGAGCCAGGACGTATCGCTCCAGTTCCTGCCTCCGTCGCTACTGACTCGAGCGTAAAGGCCAAATGGTTGGTAACGCCGACCGTACGTCAACAGCAGGCGGCCATCGGATAGCTTCGACACGCGGGGACAGGCTCCCGACGTGATGTTTGTTTCGACGGGCTTTGTCCAGGTATTGCCACCGTCGCGCGACTCGTTCTGCCAAAGCAGACCGTGGCGACCGTCCTGGCAGCGACCGACGCGATGCATCGCGAGAAGATGCCCGTCCCCCAGTTCGACGACGCATGGCTCGTAGTAATCGCGCGTGCTCACCGTCCCGCGGGCCATGATGATCGCATCCGACCAAGCCTTGCCGTTGTCATCGGACCGGTACAGCACGTTGGACGAAACACCAACCAGTCCGTCATCGATGTTGCCATACAAAGGAGCCAACAGTGTCCCGTCGGCGAGTTTGATGGCCGTCGAACAGGTCTGCAGCTTCGGGCCGAACAGCACGTTCTGATGCAGCGGCCAAGTCAGCCCCGAATTGTTGCTCCAACACCAGAAGCCGCCGACGTTGCGAAACGGGTACTCGATTTTGTGCAGATGGGGAATCGAAGTTCGCTCGGCTTCCTTGACCGGGACGACTTCGTGCATCGCCAACAGCCCACCGACAACTCCGTCGCCGAGATAGATCGGCGCGAACTCCTGCCCGCCCCCCGCGGCAAGCTGGCCCGCATTCTCAATGTCCCAACTCTCACCCAGGTCATACGAACGTATCACCGTGATGACACTGCGCGGATGCGTATGCCGGACACGCTCCTGACTGGGAGCTTGGCGGAAGGCCATCAGCAGCTCGTCACCATCGAGTCGGATCACATGCGGGAAAGCGGTGTACGTCGCCGGATCGAACCAGACATCGGTCTGCCGGACATGCGGCGGCGTCTTGACGGTAATCGAGCGATCGACTTCAGCGCCGCTGGCAGTCGATTCGACATTCCGAGTCCAGGCGAGAACTCCCGTCGAAGCGGCAAGCGTGGATTGCTTCAGGAATTGGCGACGCGAGGTTGTTTGTTGTGCCATCGTTAGTTCCTTGCAAGTACGACCTGGGGATTACCATAACTTCGCGTTCTTGGATGACCACAACATCCTGATCTCGCCTGCGACTTCATGGCGCGTCACGATGCCATGGTACACGATGCTTCCCCCACTACGTTAACCGCAGCGGTAAAGCCGATACTTGCTGGTGGACCAATACGCTCGCTGTACACCGGGCTTCGTTGGGCCGCGGTTGCCGTGCCGGCTGCCCTCGCCGAAGATCCGATTGCGGACAGCGGTCTGCTGCAAGGGTTCAACGATGAAGAACTCGCCGCCGCACAAAGGGCGATTCCATCGAGGTGGGTGCCGCGGCTCATCACGGCGACGGGAGGGGCTTATGAGGACGTCAACACCAATGGCGAGCGGGATGCCGACGAACTGGCGATGCCGGGTGTGAGGGTGAGCAACTGCTGCTGTACCAGGTCGCAATTCAAAGCGGGCTGCGGTCCAGTGAATGGCATAGCCTGACTCGAGGCTGCTTGTACCTCGATGCAGACCCGCGCTATCTCACCGGCAAAACGGGATCGACGAAGAGTCAAAAAAGGGGCCCGGCAGTACATTCAGCCGGAACTGGCGACCGAACTGAAAACCCATACCGCCACAAAGGCCCCGCAGACACCGGTATTCAATATGCCCCACGAAACGAGCCTGGCCCGGATGTTGCGGGGCGACCTGGACCAGGCCCGCAGGCACAGCAAAGGGCTGACAATCCTGCAGAAGCTTGTTGTCTCGGATGCCAAAATTACCGACGCAGGCGTCGCCGAACTACAACAGGCCTTGCCGAACTGTAAGATCGAGCACGAGCACCACTCCTCCTCGATCCCACGCCGGGTGCGGGAGTTAGGTCGCGGAGGCCATTCATAGCGGCGAGTTGGCGTAAAGCTTGTCAATCTCCGAAATCGTCCAGTAGAATCCAAGTCTGTAAGGTCGTCGAAGTGCACCAGCAACTTGGCGATTCCGGCCTTCTTTGGCTCTGAAAAAGGAAAGCTCGCATGAAACTTTCGACGATGGCCGTTCCGCTTTTCTTGCTCGCAGTTCCAACGTTCGCCCAGGAGGTACCGCTGCCCTACGCGGAAGGAAATGTCAATCGTTTCCTAGAGGCGAACAAGGCCCAGAAACTGCCCTCGGTGGTGCTCTACAATTTCAACCTCAAAAGCGGCTGATGAGCGATTCAAGATGCGGGGGCCGTGTTGCTCCCCTCCGACGAGCTCAAGCAGCTTCACCAAAAGGTTCCGATTTGTCTCTCCGGCCGGGAACTACCCGGAAACTGCGACATCCGATTTGGGCAGTTCTACTACTTCTTCATGTTCAATGCAGAGGGTGAGCTGACCGACGTCGCCGATATGTCCAACGGCCTTACCAAACGAGTGCAGAAGGGCATGACTTTGCCCTTGGCATTTCTGGACATGGTTGAGGCGTCCCTGCTGATTGAGACCTCGCTCGATGATTGCGAGCGCGCCTACCTCGACGCGCAGGGATCGGCCAAGGCTTACAGCAATTTACTGGACAAGCTGAAACAGCTGGAGCGCATTGGCTCCCTCCGAGTCACGACCCTGCTGCGTGAGAACGCGGATCAGATGGACGACCCCGTACGGACGCGCTTTCATGCACTTTCCATTGAGATCGCTGCGGTCAGACGACAGGTCATCAACAAGAGAGCGATCGATTCTCTGGCGGCGTCCATCGAGACTTTTCTCGCCCAAAACCCTGATCATCCCGACGCGAACGAGCTCCTGAACGCATACTTGGAAGTCGCTTTGAAATACTCCTTTGACATTGCGGGGCGCTGCCATGCGGTCGCCCAGAAATGGCGGGAGAATCCCAGCGGTGGCAAAGAAGCGTCAGCCAGGGAATTGGCCGACAAGCTCGTCAAGCGATGCGACCAACAGGTAGCGTCTGTTCGTGGCAGTATCAAGAAACTAAAGAGCGAGACGAGCTATGGCGTTCCACGCCTGTATGCCCAGCTAGGTGACGCCAAGAAGACACTGGATTTGCTCGAAAAGACCAAGGCATTTGGTGTCATGCGTCCCATTCGCCGCGCGTGGCGAGAGAAAGCGGAAGCAAAGCTCCAATAGGGACAGCGCGGTTCCGGCAAGGGTGTTAGGAAAGATGAATCGGGGCGACTGGATTTGAACCAGCGACCTCTGCGCGAACGGCCGCAGCGCGGCTGTACCGTAGACCGTATAAAAACAACGCGCTGGCGCAACCGACTGTACGAGCGCTTGCATCCGTTTTCCGCCGCCCAATCCAAACGTAGCGGTCGAGGCGCTGGTGGGTGCCCTGCGCAGACTCCTTGAGTCGCGAATCAATGCGGCTGTCCCGTGGCCGGTTGAAGTGTCCTATTGAGCGGTGCGGCGACCGAACATGCTATCGAAAACGTTATGTAGATAGGTCGGCGTCCTTGAGTACGAATCGCAGTCGCGCGTGAGTGCCTGCGAGTTACTTTACGCTCGTGCCGTCTTTCCAGGCGGCGGTGTGTTCAATCTCGTCGCCGAATACTTCGAAGCAGTCAGCCAGTGCGCGGCCAGCGCGCACCGCGAGGCGGGGTGGCTATTCGGGGCGTGACCGTCGATATTGATCGACGAATATCCGCTTGACCGTATTTGGGGAGAATCACACCGTGGCTGCAACGAATGACAACCAAGCGAGGCGCAGACATTTCTTGCGAGCCTCGGCGTCGGTCGGATTAGCGTCCCTGTTGACGGAAAACATTTCGCTGGCCGAGCCCCTCGGCCCGCACAACCCCGCTGGCAGGCAGCAGGCGAAAGAAGCTCAATCGCGGAGGGTTTCGCTGTGGAAAAAGGGAGAGCTCACACATTCCATCGTCTTTCGCGTCGACGAGCACAACGTGCCCAGTATGCGAATACCGGGCATTGTGCTGTCGAAAAAGGGGACGCTGCTCGCCTTTTGCGAGGCGCGGGCCGGGTCGGATCGATCGCGGACGGACCTCGTTCTGAAGCGAAGTGAAGACGGCGGCAAAACATGGGGCCCTCTGCAATTGGTCGTGAAAGCCAGGAAGGCGTTGGACGCCATCGTGAATCCCTGTCCGGTCGCCGATGTCGCCACCGGAACCATCTACTGCTTTGCGACTCTCTTTCCCGACGGCGACGTCCCGATCCGCGAATGGGAGGCGCGCAAACGATACGGCGTCATTCGGACCATCATCACCAAGAGTACGGACGATGGGATCACGTGGTCGACACCGCTCGACATCACCGAGCAAATCACCGATGTGAAGAGCGATATTGGAAAGAAAACCGGACCGGGCGCCGGCATTCAGACATCCACAGGGAGACTGGTGATTCCGTTTGGGCTAGGGCCGGAGTTGGAGAGCAAGGCGATGATCGTTTACAGCGATGATCACGGCAACACTTGGCGGGCGGGNGGGCGCACGAAGAGTACGAGCACGGAGACGCAAGTTGTGGAGCTGTCCGACGGCAGCCTGCGATTGGACATGCGCAACCAGCGGCCCCGGCAGGAACCTAAACACTGCCGGCACTTCTCGATTAGTCGGGATGGAGGCCAGACATGGACCGAACCCGCACAAGATGCGACGCTGATCGACACCGCCTGCCAGGGGTCGATTCTGCGACACCCGCTTCGGCGCAAAGGGCAAGACCGAGACCTCCTGCTCTTCGCCAACCCGGCGGCGTCCTTTCAAAACCGCGTGAACATGACAGTCCGGGCGAGCTACGACGACGGCAAAACCTGGCCGGTCGCCAAGACCGTTCACCCAGGTCCCTGCGCCTATTGCTGCCTGGCGTCCCTGCCGGACGGGACAATCGGGCTGCTGTACGAGAACGGCGACAACCACCGCTACGAACGGATCAGCTTTGCGCGGTTCGACCTCGCCTGGTTGACTCGGAGTCGTTGACCCGCTCGTTGACCCGCTGGCAAGCGCGTTCCCGCAGTCCGCCTGCGGCCAGCGATTGGAGTCTCCACACAATCCGCTTCATGNGCCANGGCTTGTTGCCGGCCCGGGAGTGAGGTCGCGGGGGGAGCGTGATTTCTGCACGCGCCCCGCGAACAACCTGCCCACAGCCATGCGGGCCACCGAAACCGACAACGCGGCAGCAGACGCAACCTATGGCGCGCAGCGCCTGGCGCAGCGCTGTTCCGGCCGACTCCTCTGTTGCTCGCCTTCTCGAACAACGGTTCGGTGAGCCTACATACAAGGGAGCGGCGAACTCCTTNTCCTGACGGGAGTTTCAGGTGATCGCCATCAACGTCCGTAACCACGCACGTTTGAGATCCTGATCTCGCCGACCTGACCGAAGAAGATGCCTTCGCCGAGGTAATGGAAACCGCCACCGCAGCGAGAATACCGGTTGAGTCGCGTGCTGACGCTGAACTGGGCGTCGGCGATCGTGGTTCGCGAAAAGTAGTGCTCTCGCGGGTTGGGCAACCTCCAGATCCGCACCCGTCTCGCGTCGCCGATCTGCGTGCCGCTCACCCGTCGAGACGGAACCAATATCACTCGCGCGACGGCGGACCTGGTTTCCGTCGTTTGGGAAGTTGAATGACTCCAAAGCGGATCACNTTGTCAGCGTACAGCGGATCATAGTAGTGGCCGCTTTCGCGGTAATCGGCGTTCCACTGGCGAGTTCCGTCTTTTTTTGTCCGGTAGATAAATGGCGAGAGATGCAACCGCTCTTTGTGCCATCGCCCGGCCTTGCCCGACGGAATCTCGGTACCACGCCCGTAGAGCATCAAGCCGCCCTCGCCCCGGACTTCGAATTGTGGGCTGATCTCGCGATACTCGTGACTCACATTGATGAGTTTATGTCCCAGTTCATGGGCGATCGTTCGACCACCCTTCCCGCTCCGCCGACATAAGGTGATGACGCCGCGAATGCGACGGGGAATCCGCGTTTCGAACAAATAGGCGGGAAGCGACAGGCCGCCGGTGGGAATGGACTTGATTTGCGGCCGATCTTCCACGGTACGATCGTAGTAGGCCATGCGCACTTGTTTTAGGTAGAGCAAGTAGATCGTTCGATGGTTTTCGGGATGACACTCAATGATTCCCTCAAAGGCGTTCTTTGCTTCCGTCGTCAATTTCCAGCGAGCGGCGCGGTAGCCCACATAAGCGTTGGTCTCTGGAGGCGCAGCCAATCCCGTTACATCGTTGGCCTGCACGGTGAGCCATGATGAGGGAACAATGGCGCGTTTGACCCAGAGCAGTCTCAGTTGGACACCCGCCTCGGCAAAGATTTCTTTGGCACGTTCAAAGGACGCGGTCAGCTCGTCGGGCGAGGCTACGTAACCATGCGGCTCGTCGTCCGTTTCCCCCAGGTAAATGGCAACATTCACGGTGGGCACGGCAACTTTCAAATCGTGGTTGATGGCAGCCGGACGAATCGACTCCAAGGCTCGGTAGACGGCGGTGCGACCGCTCGCAATCGGGGCGTCCATTCCAGCAGCGCGGACGTTGCCGATAGACGTCTCGGCTGCACAGGCGATTACAAGCCAGAACGGCAAGTGCCCAACCACAAGTCGGCGGCGACGGGACCAAGTGAGTTTCCAACGAAATGGCCCGCCAGGCGACAGGCAATAAGTACCGAATGAANACGCCTGGCACCACCAGTCGGCGGCGGGCCTTTCGGCATCCAAGTGCGTTGCTTCCGCAGAGTCGTCAGGAACCATTGGGGTTCGCTTCGTTCGATGTCGCGGGCCCAAGCGAGTCCAGGCGGCGCGAATGACGGGCCACCAGAGCGCTCATGATACAGGAGCTCATGGTGTTTGAGGAGAACGCCGCCAACAAGACCACGACCGCACTCCCGCACCCAGCGTGGGGGTGGGGACTACGGATAGATGTTGCAGTCCGGTAACGCCTTCTCTAGTTTGGCAACACTCGCTTGGGTGACTTTTGTCTGGCTTACACCTAATTCCGCTGTGTCATTGGGAGCCTCATCGTTGCAAAACGAATCTTGGCGATGTCTCTGGTCAAGCAAAACCAAGACGACTCTTGCCGCCATCGATTGGCACGTGATCTCGGAGAAATGCGCGTCTCGCGGGTCCGGGAAACGTGGTGTTTGCGGTGTCTAACGGTGGACTAAGTTCTTTACCATACAGGGTCCCCGAAGNACCCCANCNATTTCGGNGAATNGCTGTGACCAATCTGCCTTTGAGAACGAATCACACTACAGAACGCAAATGAATGNGAATGNCTCGGCAGATCCTAATNCAAGTCCCGACTGAANANAATCAAGCCGAAANTCCTGGCACANAGACGGGTGCCTCGATTGATNAGGGCGTCTTTCTTTCGCTGATCAATTCTCATCAGCGTTTGTTGCTGAAAGTNTGTTGGACGTATACNTATTCGTCGCACGACCGAGACGACCTGTTNCAGGAAATTGNGNCTCGTCNCTGGTCNACATTCAANANGTACGATCGCAAACGNCGTTTTTCCACGTGGANGTATCGCNNGGCCCTCAATGTTGCCATCGATTTTCGTCGACGGCGAAAGCGCAGCGAAACACTCAAGAGTCTTGAGGAAACCCGCGAGCAAGCTTCTCNAGAGGATGCGTTCAAAAACGAACTGTCACAGCAACTCCGTGAACTGATGGAGATGAAGAGCGATGACGACAAGGCCATCTTGATGCTCTATCTGGAAGGAAATTATCATAGTGATATAGCTGATGTGATGGGTATCAGCGAATCGAACGTTGGGACCCGCTGGGTTGGCCAATGTGATGAAGCCGGGAGTGCTCGCAAGGAATCCATGCAATCATCTACTCAAGCAGGTATCGGTCGTAACCGATGCAGAAGGAGGCGTATCATGAGCAAATCCACGTCACGACGCTCGTTCTTGGCGACCATTGCCGTCAGCGCCGCCGCTGCGGGGCTGGAGGAGGCGTCGGCCCAGGAGAAGCAGAGCCAGGGCGAGGAAGCGGCCGATCCCAACGCCTCCAGGAAGTGGGAACCCGTCTCCGACCGCAGAATTCGCGTCGGCATCGTGGGATACGGCTTATCNCAATTNGGTGCCGCGTTCGGTTTCCAGGACCACCCGAACGTTGAAGTTGTCGCCGTCAGCGATCTGTTTCCTGATCGGTGCGCCGGATTGGCCAAAGCGTGTCGTTGCGAGAAGACGTTTCCGTCGCTGGAGGAGATGGTCAAGGACGACAAGATTGAGGCCATCTTTCTGGCCACCGACGCCCCCAGCCACCCCCGGCACTGCATCGAAGTGCTGAGGCACGGTAAACACGTCGCCAGCGCCGTGCCGGCTACGTACGGCTCGCTCGAAGAGGCCGACCAACTGTTTGAGGCGGTCAAGGCGACCGGCCTGAAGTACATGATGTTCGAGACGTCCTACTTCCACGACGATCTCCATGCCATGCGGCAGATTTACAACGCGGGCGGCTTCGGCAAGCTCGCTTACTCCGAGGGAGAGTACTACCACTTCTTCCGCAAGTCGTTTCCATCGTACAAGGGCTGGCGTGACAGCGGGCCGCCACAATGGTATCCGACGCATTCGAACGCCTACTACGTCGGAGTCACCGGCGGCAGCTTCACCGAAGTTTCCTGTGTGGGCAGTGCCGCTGAATGGTGGCGTAAAAACAACCGCTACAAAAACCCCTTCGGCACCGAAATCGCGCTGTTCAAGACCAGTGAATGTGGAATATCGCGAATGGCCGTAAGCTGGGACACTCCGGGCCGCGGCGGTGAGACGGGCCGGGTTCGCGGCCAGAGGGGCTCTTTCTATGGTGAATATCAGGGACTGGAAAAGAATTTGCCTGACACCCGCCGGCCACCGCTCCCACCCACCGTCAAGGCTGTCGGTCACGGCGGCTCACACGGCCACCTCATGAACGAGTTTGTCACGGCGATCCTGGAAGATCGCAAGCCACTGGTGGATATCGCCCAGGCGCTGAACATGACGGTCCCCGGCATCGTGGCGCACCAGTCGGCTCTGAAAGACGGCGAATGGATGAAAATACCGCAGTATAGAATCTGACAAAATCTCGCGAGTAAGCCGGGCTACCAGCGAGTCTTCTACCCGGACGCGTAACGCATGTTGGATCAACCGGTCCATTGTGACCGAGGCCATCGGCACGCCCCTCAGCGTGTGTCATGCGGTTCCAGCTGGCGCCCATCTAGAGTACGCCGCGCGCACGTGAACACCGTACCCTGTCATGTCGTCTCCGTGCCGCTTCCCCTGACGCCTACCCAGCCCGAAAACGATCCACACCCGACCACCCCCATCACCAATAGACAACCCAGCAGACGTTTCCTGTGCGGCCCCTTCGGGATGCGGTTCCAGANGCCACCAATATAGAGACTGGNGGTGCGGCAGGGGGCAGCGTGCCNGGAGCAGGAANAACACCAGCGGCGGGAGGTGCGTCAGCCGGATCAATACCTCAACTCGGGCACCCGGCGTGGGGAGATAAAAAAAGGCCACACCCGCTGCGAGNGTGACCTGATGTACCCAGGTACATTTACAAATCGAATCGTCGTAAGTCAGTACGCCCAGCGGGATCCGAACCTGCGACCTATGGAATAGGAAGGACCCGTATCGGTTTCGGTCTGCATGCGATGGCCCTTCTAATTGCGTAATACGTTGACGGTTACGGCGGCGCCCTGCCCTACTCTGCGCGTGTGAGGAGATTCCAGNACACAGTTTGACNCACTGTGTCCTGGTCTCTGTGTCCTGGTCTCTGTGTCCTGGTCCAATTTCACTCAGGTCCCGCAAGCGCAGTACAAATTGCTGAACCGGCTTCAGAGTGAGCACAGCAGTTTTGCCGGCGTGAGTCCGTCGGCTCGGTGACAATTCCGACACTTTGCAGCTTGCCAGACAATCAATGCCGCTTTCGGCAAATTGTCCGGACCAATGTGGATCATTACGATTCCTCGAAATTGCGCACAAGATTATTGCAAGAATCGAAGAAACCGATGGATTTTCTAGACAGAAACAGCCACATCACTTAGCCGTAGATGGTCCACAAATTGCAGTCTCAGAGTCAAGAACATGGGGCACTTATTTCTTCAATGTGTACTTTTTAATGTGTACCCACTTTTTGATCGTCCGTACGTCAGCCACCGACCGCTTCGCCACACTCTCGATTGGCAACGTCTGGATGCGCATACCGAAGGGGTACGCATGAAACTTTGGACGCTCATGNCAAGCCCACTCGGCGCGCACAGAGGATCTTCCGAATCATCTCGATCGCGACCGCCGAATGTACGAGCGGAATCGAGAATGTATCATATTGGCTGCGCGACGCTGATGCATTCCGGGACCGCACAAGTCCCATTGTTCGTTCACACTTGAACATTGATCCGGTAGACCGTGCACATTGGTGGAGTTATGACTTTGGTGGAGTTATGACTTTAGTGGAGTTATGAAAGGTACAAAGTATCATGCTGGTCGGCTATGTCAGCGACGAACGCTACATCGCGCTGGATGGAGTGCGCTTCGAGTTTGAGAGCAGCGCTGGCTCGATGGAAGCCCACTCGCGGGCGACTGGCGCGGTCTACGCCGACATTCCACCTGGACCTTATCACGTCACTCTGCGAAAGGACGGTTTCGGTGCGAAGTCCGTCGCGATAAACCTACGCGAGGACGATCTCTACCAGTTCCGGTTGTTGAACGATCGTCTGGTCGGTTACATGTGGCCGAAATGGGTCCGAGCGGGTGAGAAGGCTGAGTATCGCGTACATTCGACAGAAGCGTATCGGCTGGATTTATGGCGTTACGGGTGGGAAAAGCAACACATTCGCACGATTGGCTGGTTCGACGAACACGGGCCACTCGCCACCGCACAGATCACCCCGGACGGCGATTACACGCAGACCGGCATTCAATTCAACCGGCGCGGCTACAGCAACAACCCACACCATCGCCAATACGTCACTGCACCAGAGCGATCGGGGCTGTACTATCTGCATGCCAAAACCGTGTCGGATAACTTCTTCGCTTTCCCGTGGATTGTGGCTCCGGCCAGACCGCGGGCCGACATTGCGGTACTTGCTTCGAACATCAATTGGAATGCCTACAACAACTTCGGCGGGCGCAGCAACTACATTCATCCAATCGCCTTGCCACCAAAGCCAACCGTCAACGCACGGCTGGACCTCGCACGTTACACCAGCGATGTCCATATGCAGTTCACGGCCGACGACTACGCGTCGCTTTCGTTCGATCGTCCCGAACTCTTCAATCATATCCCGGAAACAACACGCATTACCGACCCGGTCGAGGGAAGGTCGGAATGTCACGTGTTGCCGGCGGAATGGCGACTGTTCGGATGGCTGGAGCGTGAAGGGTTCGCCTACGACCTTTACGCCGAGACACAGTTTCATTTTGAAACGCTCGCCTTGGACGACTACCGGGTACTGATTATCAGTACGCATCCTGAATATTGGTCGCAGGAGATGTACTATCGCCTGAAGACTTGGGTGTTTCAGCGCGGCGGAAAGTTGATGTACCTCGGCGGCAACGGCTTGAACTGTGCCGTGGAGTTTCTCGACGAGGCGACGATGACCGTCAGAAACAGCTCGCATGGCGGCAGTTCCAGCGACATGGCGAAAATCGGCAAGGAGAGCCGCTTCGATGTCTATTACGAATCGGAAGCGACTTTGTTGGGTGTGCGATGTACCGAATCAGGAATCATGACGGGCGCACCGTACAAGGTAATCGATGCGTCGCATTGGGTATTTGACGGAACTGGTTTGAGCAACGGTGACGTGTTCGGCGAGAAATGTCTGCACATGCGCTGCCACGGCGGCGCTTCCGGTCACGAGACCGACAAGCGGTCGCCCGCGTCACCCGCCAACTGCCAGCTTCTCGCGAAGGGGCTCAATCCGGATGATGGTGGCGGGGAGATCGTCTATCACGAGACAGCATCCGGCGGTGCCGTATTCTCGGTTGGTTCGATCAGCTACCCCTGTTCGCTGCCTGCGGATGACAACATCTCGAACATCACGAAAAACGTGCTAACTCGCTTCCAGCAGCGCGGAGGTTGATGGATAGGCTGTTCGTCAGTCGATGTTGCTGATTAACATATTGCCATCACCGTCGACGAGAACACCACGCTTGACACCGATAGCCCGGGTGTGCCGGACAACGACACCGATGTCGACGAGGACACAGTGACCGCTGCGCTGGTCGATGACGTCTCCCACGGCACGCTCAGCCTGGCGGTGGACGGCGTCGGTGATCTGGGTGTCGACGAGGTAGAGCGTCTTCAGGCGGGTCAAGCCCTTGAGATGCACCAGTCCCGCGTCCTTGATCGCCGTTTCAGCAAGGATGAGCATCAGTAGGTGAGTCAGCCCTTTGAGGTACACGAGCCGGGCGTCGGTGATTCTGGTGCCAGTGAGGGTCACGTCACAGGCGTAACAGGTGATCTCATCAGCCAAACAATACCACTTGCGGTCGCCGGTG
>PADE01000285.1 GCA_002702965.1 Planctomycetaceae bacterium | reverse complement strand
CCCGCCGCTTCCAACTCGCCTATGACATCGATTCGATCGCTCGGACAAACGTATCCCAAGTCGAACTGTGGGTCACCACAAACCAAGGGCGTCAATGGCAAAAATGGGGACGTGACGAGGATTGCCAAAGTCCGCTCGAAGTCGAGGTCACCAACCCAGGAACCTATGGGTTTCGCATCGTTGTCGTCAGCAACCAGGGACTCGCGGGCAACACACCAACACCAGGAGCGACCGCCGATCTATGGGTTACGGTGGACCGAACGTCACCGCAAGCAAAATTGCTTTCGGTCCAAACCGGGCACGGCTCCCGCGCCGGTCATCTGGTTATCCGTTGGCGCGCATCCGATCGCCACCTCGCCGCACGACCGATCACACTCCATGTCTCGGAGTCCTCCCAAGGGCCGTGGACGCTGATCGCAGCCGGTTTAGAGAACACGTCCGAGCACGCCTGGCGACCACCCGCGACGATCGCTCGCAGGATCCACCTGCGGATCGAAGTGCGGGACGCAGCAGGCAATCTCAGTCGAGATCAGACCGCCAGCCCCGTCGATGTGCGCAGCGCGGCTCCACGGGGACGAATCCGTGGCTTTCAGCCGCTCGAAGAAAACAAGACCACGACGGCCTCTCAAGCGGTCGACCGAAGAAATCACCAGCGGTTCGACTTCGACCGCCGTGGCACGCGGTAACACGTCACCGGCCACAGACGCTGCTCACACCAGCAGAATCGGGCGCATCAGTCGGTCAACCGCTCTTCCCGGCGAAGCTCCGTGAGCCGCTGCTGGCCGCCGCACCGCTCTAGATATTCGTCAAAGTGAGTGACTTCAAACAAGTACTCACTGAGCCACAAGTGGTGGCTCTGCGCCTCACGCTCGGCCAGTAGCCATCCACGGAGATGCTCTTCGTCGGAGAAATAGAGGTACGGCATGTTCCCTGGATAACTGCCACCGGGAATCTCACAGACCGCGTCGACACAGTAAAAGGGGATCACGGTAGACGTCGGATCTTCGCGAATCACATCGTCATCGACCAACTCCTCGCAGGTAACGATCACTTTATGTGAAGCCCGCGCTACAAACCAGTCGCTGACCGCGGTACCTCGAATGCGGCAGTTTCCATAGCGATCCGCCTGATGCACATGAATCGCCGCCACGTCCGGGAAGAGCGCGGGAACCGCTCCGAATCGCCCTTCGGTGAAGGGGCATGCGACCACCCGCGCGGCGCTGTAGCGAAATGTATCGCTGCCAACCATACTCCGAACCGGAAGAAAGGGAACTCCCATGGCGGCCGCCTGGAACCGCAGCGCCAACGTGTAGTTCGTCCATTCACAGATTGCGACTTCGCCGCTCTCCATCACGCGACGTGCGTGGGGTGAGAGGCCGCGGGCTTCAAGGCCGATGATGTAGGCCGCGTCAACGCGACTTAACAGGCGTCCCCGACCCGTCAAATTCCCGCTACAGAGCACCTGAAAATCGTGTGTCGTGGTATGCCCCGCCAGCCCCAGATCCTGTTTTTGTTGTCGCACAATCTCGTGCAATACAGCGGTCGCGATACGATTTCCACCGAAACCACCTGTCGCCAGGTAGTCTCCATCGTCGACCAGATCGCGAACCGCGTCAGCAACCGCCATGCGTTTGTCAACCATGGCCTTCGACTTGCGGCCAAATCGCTCCCTGGCCAGATCACAGTCCGGGTCGGAAAAAAGTGGTCCGATTCCGCTCGAATCTGACAAGTCTCTCGGCTCCTGTACGTGTCGCCCCTCGATCGCCCCGAGGCGACCGCCATGTGTTCCGGCGGATCTCTTCGCGGAGATCAGTTTACACGCTGCCGCCGCCGCCCCCAAGCGACGGCGCCGACCGGGCAGCTGTACGTTGGCCGGGTTCACTGTGCCGACACACCACTGCAAACGCCTCCGATCGAAGCATAAAAGATCGGGAGGCAAACACCCGGCTCACCCTTTGCTTCGCAAACAAAACCTGACACGATGAACGGTCCCCACAGCCGTTCCGCCGCTGCGCAACGGCGGGCCGCTGGTCGCCCAACCATCTGACCACGACACACCACGCGTCCCGTGCAAAACCCTGCCATGGCATCGCCGTCTGCGAAAATCTTGCGGGCCCGTTATGTCTTTCCGGTCACCGGCGCCGTGATCGACGGCGGCGTACTGACGATTCGGGACCGGAGAATCGAGGCCGTGGAACGATCGGCATCCACCGGCTCCGCCGAAGATCTCGGCAACGTGGCCATCCTGCCCGGTTTGGTCAACGCACATACGCATCTCGAATTCAGCGCACTGGCTGCCCCGTTAGGTGAACCCGCCATGGGACTCCCCCAGTGGATCGAACGGGTTGTGACCTGGCGGCGGCAAACCGCTGCCACAGCGACCGACCCGATCTCGCATACAACGGCCGTCCGACAGGGATTGGCAGACTCGTTGTCGTACGGAGTCACGGCGCTGGGCGAGATCTGTACCGTCGATTGGGATCAACAGCCTTTTCCTGAGCACGCCGTCGCCTGCGGGCTGTTTCGCGAGCAGATCGGCCTGACCGCCGATCGTTGCCAAGCCAGCCTGCAGACCGCCGAGAACTGGTTGTCCGACTTTGACCGCCGCTGCCCGACGCCCGCTGCGGATTCACCGACGGGACAACGCTGTCCCGGGCTCAGCCCCCACGCCCCCTACACGGTCGGCTTCCGATTGCTGGAGCCGCTTTGCCAGCTGGCGCGGTCGGCCGGTGTTCCCATCGCAATGCACCTGGCCGAGTCACCGCAAGAACTCGAATTCCTAGCGACCGGAGGAGGGCCGTTTGCCGAGATGCTGGACCGACTCGGCGCAAGCGATCCGAGTGCGGGCGGTACTGCGCTGCGACCCTACGACTACCTCCTGCGGCTGGCCGAGGCCGATCGCGCGCTGGTGATCCACGGAAACTACCTGGACGAACGGGAACTCGATTACCTGGCGCTTCATCGCAACCGGATGTCGCTGGTTTACTGTCCCCGGACGCATGTTTTTTTTGATCACGATCGCTACCCCTGGGAGGCGGCNCTGGCCAGACAGATTCCGCTGGCACTGGGAACCGACTCCTGCGCCTCAAACCCCGATCTGGATCTATTCGCCGAAATGCGCTGGATCGCCAGTCAAGCAACCGGCCCCGCCCCGGCGCAAGTGCTCGCCATGGGAACCCACAACGGCGCCCAGGCGCTNGGCCTNGATTCTCAGATGGGTGCGCTGGAGCCGGGAAAACTCGCCAACCTGACGGTCGTTCGGCTTCCCGAGCGGGTCTCCGCGGACCCGCTCGAGTTGCTTTTCGATCCGCAGTCGCAGGTGATCCGAACCTACGTGCAAGGTGCCCTCAGGCATCCCGAGAGGGAAAGCTGATCAACGCACACGGTACACGGTGACAGGCGGGATCCATGTGGGTCTGAGCCTTCTGCTTGCCCGGCAANCCAGAATNGGTTGACGAACTTTACGGGCCGAACAACGTCATCTCTAGCGATCAACACCCGGGCCTACCCGAGGACCGAAACCCGTAGTCCTGTCCAAGACGATCGGCGCTATGGTAGCCTGGGTCGGTCGGCGATGCCCCCGAGTCTCCGCGGCGACCCCATTCGGATATGATTGCCGACCGCCAAGAGAGAACCACCGCGGCGGGCGCTACTTCTCGCCGGCGCAGCCACCGCCCGATGCCGACTCGGAATGGAAACGGCTCGACATGCAACACGCGCTCCCGACAATCGTCCAGACGGCGTCCCGCATCGCCAGCGGTGAAATCTCTCCGTGCGACCTGGTCCAGTTTTGTCTGGACCGAATCAGACGCTTCGACGAGGCCCTCCAAGCTTGGGTGGTCGTCGCCGACCAATCGGCGGTCGCGGAGGCGACGCGTCTGGAGCGATTCGCGCGTCGCGGCAAGCTACTGGGCCCCCTGCACGGAATACCGATTGGAATCAAAGACATCATCGATGTCGCAGGCCTGCCGACCAAAGCCGGATCTCCCCTCCGCGAAGACCACGTTGCGTCCCGCGACGCCCCTCTGGTGTCACGGTTGCGGCGGGCCGGTGCGATCATTCTCGGCAAGACGGTGACCACCCAATTCGCGAGCTTCGATCCGCCGCCGACCCGCAATCCATGGAACCTCGACCACACGCCGGGCGGTTCGAGCAGCGGTTCGGCTGCCGCCGTCGCAACGCAGATGTGCCAGGTCGCTATCGGCACCCAAACCGGGGGATCGATCGTGCGGCCCGCGAGTTACTGCGGGATCGCAGGCCTGAAACCGAGTTACGGAACGATCGATTGTATGGGTGTGGTACCGGTTAGCCGGACACTCGATCACCCGGGTCCGATGGCTCGCCGCGTCTCCGATCTGGCGTTGTTGTTTCAGATCCTGAACCAGCGCGCTGACCGCACCGTCAACCACCGGCAGCTCGCCCAAACACCCCGTCTGCAGAAGGTCGAGACTTTTTTCTTGGAAGAAGCCGACGACGACGTGGTCGCGGCGTTACAGCCGGCCTTTGCCCGTTTGGCGCCGGCCATCATGGGGAAACGCCCGTTCGCACTTCCCGCTACGTTCCAAGAGCTGCATCTCATGCACCGTCGGATCATGGCAGCCGAAGCAGCCCAAGTTCATCGCACCGACTTCGAGTTGGCTGCGGACCGATTCGCTCCGTGCGTCAGCGAACTCATTCAGGAGGGGCTGGCGATGCGGGCGGTCGATTACGCCGCAGCGATGGAACACCGTTTCCAATTCCAGCAATCGATGCGACAGCGCCTCGATCCCGGTACAGTGTTGATCATGCCGGCAACGAACACGGCAGCACCGCGCGGCCTGGAGACTACCGGCGACCCCAGTTTTCAATCTCCCTGGAGCTACGCAGGTCTGCCGGTCGTAAGCCTCCCGGCTGGACGGAATGCAGACGGAATGCCCTGCAGCATACAATTCGTCGGCGCGGCCGGTCGCGATGAACTAGTCCTGGCAGCGGCTGCCTGGAGCGAGCGGGTTTTGGACCTCGGCTGGGATCCCCCGGAACCCGGAGCTAGTTGAGCGTTCTCGGTAAGCGGCCGTCGACGCTACACGGCGAAGCACAAAATGATCTTGTTCACCAGACCAGCGATACGTACGATGCGCGGCTGAGGATGGAATCGACGATGCGGCTCAAATGGCTTCTCGATTGGCTCGTCTACCTGCTGGTGCGCATCGTGATCTGCGTTCTCCAGATGATCAGTCTGGAGTCGTGTGTTGGGTTGGCGCGCGGGCTGAGTTTTCTCGCCTGGCATCTGCTTCGGCTGCGGCGAGACGTGATCGACGAGAATCTACGCCACGCTTTTCCGCAGTCGAGCCCCACCGACCGCGCAGTCGTTGCCCGGCGGATGTGGGAACACCTGTTGTTGATGGTCTGTGAGATCGCTCGCGCCGAGCGAAAAATCCACGATACCAATTACTACCGGTTCTTCACGTTTCGCGACCAGTCCCAGCTGTTACAGGCCATGCTCGATCCCCGTCCACTGGTGCTGGTCACCGGACACTACGGGAATTTTGAATTGGGGGGGTTCCTATTGGGTTTACTCGGTTTTCGCACCTATACGATCGCCCGTCCTTTGGACAATCGTTTTCTGCATGACTTCGTCAATCGGTTTCGCCAGACCAAAGGCCAGACCATACTCGCCAAGGAGGGGAGTGCGGGCACCGTCAACCGCATCCTCGAGCGCGGCGAAAACTTAGCCATTCTGGGTGACCAGTACGCCGGGCCACGCGGCTGCTGGGTCAATTTCCTGGGACGACCCGCCTCGTGCCACAAGGCCTTGGCTCTGTTCACGCTGACCAGCGACGCGCCCCAATTGGTTCTCTACAATCGCCGTGGACAGCGGCCGATGGAGTTCGAAGTGGGTTGCGCCGGGCTGGCCGACCCCGCTCGCCTCCCCGCCTCGCTGCTGGATATCCGCGCCCTGACTCAGTGGTACAATCAACGGTTGGAACAAGTGATCCGAGATGCGCCCGATCAGTACTGGTGGCTACACCGCCGCTGGAAGGGAACCCCGCGATCGGTCACCGATCGGCGGAAAGCGGCTTAGCCAATCCGGTTAAAGCGGACTGGCCTCGCGACCCGCCGAGGGGAATTCGTTCACTGTGCGTCTTTCCGCGAAACCACAATCGAGTCGAGTTCTGACCTGATGGCTAACTGGTTACAGATCAGTTGTGTAGCGGATTGTCCCCCCGGCCAATCTGTCGAGTGCGTCGCCGGCGACCGGATCATTGCCTTGTTCAATATCGACGGCACATTCCACGCGCTCGACGGTATTTGCCCTCACCAGGGCGGCCCGCTGGCAAAGGGGCAACTGACAGGGTGCGTCGTTACCTGTCCGTGGCACGGCTGGCAGTTCGACGTGACCACCGGCCAGCATCAGATCAATGCCACGTTGAAGCACGACTCGCTGCCCNTCAAGATCGAAGCGGATGCGGTCTTCGTCGCGGTCGATTAGCACTCGATAGGCCAGTCGAGGTAGANCNGGTCCTACGGTTTCCAGCGTTTCAAATTGTTCAGCTGTCGAATATTCAGCGTGAATTTTGCCTCTTCGACCAGCTCACTCGCTACCAGGTCGACCACCGACAAGCGGACGATACAATCCGCAGGCGGCCCCACCCGACGGGGTTCAATATCACCAAACACCGCATGCGTCGCCTGTGACAGTTCTCCCAGAATAAATGCCTTTCGGGCGCTCCAACCCCCGCCCGAACCGGCAAATCCCTGCTCCATCAGATCCGCCGTCGTCTGGTCATCCGTGTGCGCCACACCGAGCGTCGCAACCGCCATGCGGATCTTATCCGCGAAATCTTTGCCTCGGCCGTGACAATATTCGATCAAGCGAGTCCGCTGGGCCACGTTGAGACCGCGCGCTCGGCGTTGCAACGTCCTATTCTCAAAACTGAAGAGCTGTTCNACGCCTTCAAAACTCATTCGAAAAGGAAACACGACCAATTTTGTTTCAGGTTTTCCGACAGCCACCACGAGATCATCGGCGCGAATTACATCCCCACCNCTCACGATNTCCACCTGAGACCCTTGGTCCTCAAAAAACTTCAAACGCAACTCAGCCTCGCGGCGTTTCAATGCACCGTCTGCCTGAATTTGGAACACGTCCAGTCGATCCCCCTCCTCGAGCGAATCGTCGATTCCCAGCGTGATCTGGGCGACCTTCCCCTTGACTTCCACAATCCGGCCCGCCGGCGGCAACGTCGCGGCGAGAATTTTGTGTGTCAGAAAACGCATCTGGTGCGNGAAAGGAGCCTCCTTGACAGACTTGACTGGTCGGATCGCCGTAACCAGGTCTCTGGGAAGCATGGCAATACGATTGGAGAACAGATCGCGAGCCCGCAAGCCNGCCGAGCTGCGACCTGCCTCGATCAGCAGACACTCCCCTGANCGAAGCAACTCCGCCCTGGCCGCCGGTTGATACAATCCGGCAAGCCGGATCGGAGCGCCGTAAGTACGACTCGTTTGCTTCTTCTTTTGGTTCGGATTTTCGTCCGGCTGTTTGAACTTGACCGCTACTAATTTCTCCCCGCCGCGATGAAAACGGGGAACCACAGCGGCGGTGCGCTTCGAGCCGGTACCGTCTGCAGTAGCAACTGTCTCGGCAGGTCTCTCAGCACCTTTGGGCGCAGACGGACCTTTGGGCGCAGACGGACCGGTGTCAGGTTCCGACGGGCTATCCGCTGCGGGCTCGGTCACCGGTTGCGGCGTCGCTCCAACGGNTTCGGTCGGAGCATCCGCAAACGGATCGGCGGAGTCTGGCGTCGGCGNAGTGGTCGCCGGGGGCTCGTCAGGATTGGTTTCCGTCNGGCCGGGATCGGAGCNCGCGGGATTCTCGGTCACTGTCGAAGACGTGGGGGACTTGTTCACTGACNCATCGGCTGTCGAGTCCGCGGNCACCTGCGNCGCTGGTACACNGTCGGCCGCTGGCGGGACCTGGTCGGCGGGAGGCGGATCCGCTTGCGCCACGACCGGATCGGTCGCGGGAATGGGATTCTCCCCCGGCAACAAATCAAACAAACTACTTTGCGCCTCGCCGAGCGGCGGTGCGGCCGCGACNAACCAGCCACGCGGTGTGAACGCGTCGACCACCGCCGAGCCTGAGAGCAGAATCAAGCTGATCGCCAACGTAAAAGCAACCGCGAGTGAAAAACTTGAATCGCCAGGTTCCACAGCGCGACGACCGCCGAGAAAATAAGCAAAAAAACGACCGCTGAGGTACAGCACTGCAAACACCACCGCGACGCCGCCCAGGGCTGCCAGTGCGACGGTCACGACCCAACCCTTGGGTTGCAGCAGGCTGAGCAGCGGCGACAGCGCGATCGCGACGACCACGCCGTACACCGCGGAGCCGCGGGCAATCCCTAAGTGCTCTCGAAGATATGCACCAAAACTGGTTTTCGGTAAATCCGTCGAGTCCGTCTGATCACCGGGATCGGGGGCTGCGTTGTTCGTGGCGGGCGCCTCGGTCTTCGCCGGAGTGGGATTCGTCTCTTGGTTCATTGGCAAGCCTGTCCTATGAAGAACTCGGGTTACATCTAGACGATCGCGATCGGTGCCACGCGGATCACGCCCGCGACGTGATTATACCCATTTGGTGGCCGAACGCGGTAGGAATTATCCTTCCTTCAAAGCCATACGCCAGGCGCGTGCGATGGTATTTTGCGTCGCGGGCAAGAAAAACCGGTTGGCAAGCGAAACCCCCCAGCGCCTCAGGGGTTGAAACCTGCATGCCGCGTACACCGTCCAACCGTGACGTTCCGCGTCAATGCGCACTCGGTCGTTCGTGACGCCAAGGCGGCCTCATCGCCCGGAGTGGGGCCTTTCCCGCCGAAACGGGAAGCAGCGTTGGTCCACGTATTCGTTCCGTCGAAAGCCGGATCTGGACTTTTCTCATCCGACAATCCGATTACGATGATGAGACACAGGAACCTCTGTTTTTCAGGAGCACCAAGATGAGTCGAATATCTGCCACGATCGGTGCCTTCAGCACCCTCGGGTTGCTCGTTTCTATGACCGTCGCGCAGCCTCCCCCAGAGCGAACTCGGCAAAGACGTGAAACAACCGGTCCTCCTCCCAGCCTGATCTTGCGATCGCTCGACACGAATCAGGATGGCCAACTTTCGGCAAAGGAAGTGGAAGCAGCGGCCGAGATACTGCAGAAATTGGACCGCGATGGGAATGGCCGTTTAACCGCGGACGAGCTCTCGCCCCCGCGCGAGCGGGGACGGCGTGACAACCCTCGCGGCGAAGGTCGCCGCCGAGCGCCTCCGGAAGGTAGACGGCCGCCTGGAGAAGGACCGCGCGAACGCGGACGGCGTGACAACCCTCGCGGCGAAGGTCGCCGCCGAGAGCCCCCGGAAGGTGGACGTCCACCTGGAGAAGGACGGCGTGAACGGGGACCGCGTGAACGGGGACCGCGTGAACGGGGACAG
>PADE01000284.1 GCA_002702965.1 Planctomycetaceae bacterium | reverse complement strand
TCAGTTTCCAGTATGCGCCTCCGGGTGCGCAGTTGTTTTTTGTCGTCCGTCCGGCGGCTCTGCTGGCCAGCGATGAAGGGAAACGCGTATTGCGGTCGCTCGGTCCAGAATTCAGCGCGGCGCGGCAAGCGTGGGAGACCTCCGCCGGGGTGAGTTGGCCGCAGATCTCGCAGCTGATCATGACCGTACACCAGGAAGACCTGCAGCTGCGAGCGGCGTTTGTGGTGCGGTTGTCCGACGCGGAGGTTGCCAAGGAGTTGCTTCAGCGATGGGCCAATCCTGAGGAACAACAGGCGCAGGGAAAGTCCTATTACCGGGGGTCGCAGTGGTCGTTTCTACTCCCGGAGGACGACCCCAATGTGTTTGTGATGGCCAGCGAAACGGAGGTTCAAGGGGTGTTGGAGTTTAACGGCCGGGCACCTCCCAACGGTGCGATTGAAAAACTGCGGCGAGTCTCTGATTCGGAGCAGCATTTTACGTTGTTTGCAACCCCCTTCTCGCTAACCGGTGAGCTGTTGCGCGACGGTCGCGTTTTTTTCTTCGGACCGGCTCGCAAGATCCGAGATCCACTCGATGAGCTGTTTCCCCGGGGGCTCGACGCTCTCTCTTTCAGCATGCACTTTGGCGACCAGTTCTATCTCGAAATGAGGTTTTTTGGGCGCACCCAGGATCGGCATGCGCTGGCAGCCGATTTTCACAAACGGATCGCCGAAATCCCTGACCAGATCGAGCGGTACAGCGCGCGGTTGTTCCCCCATCCGTACTGGCGGATGGTGGCAAACCGTTATCCTGGCATGATTCGGTATATGCACAATCAGATGCGGATTGGGGTCGGTGGCGACGAAGCCGTGATCAACGGCGTGCTGCCCTCCCAGGCAGCTCACAACTTATTATTCGGTGGAACGATGTTCTTGCTTGCTCAGCCGGGGGTGGCCATCGCCGGCAACCCAGCTGCGAAACCGCAGGGCCCCCAGACCGTCGAGGCACTGCTGGCGACGAAGCTTGACCTTTCGTTCGATCAGCAATCGCTCGAGTTCGCGATTCGCGATCTCGGCCAGGAAGTCAAGGATCGACATCCAGTCCTCCCGTTTGCCTTTCGAATACAGATTGTCGGCACGGATCTCGAAAACGACGGCATCACCCGGAATCAGCAGGTTCGCGACATCAATCTGACCGACAAGTCTCTGGCCGAAGCGCTGACCCAGATTGTCGTGGTGGCGCAGGCGACCGGAAAACCAGCCTCCCATCCCGACCAGAAACTGGTCTGGGTAGTGGGGCCGGATCCAGACCAGCCCCAGAGCCAGATTGTGTTGGTGACGACCCGCATCGCAGCGATGAAGAAAAACTACGAATTGCCGGCCGTGTTTCGCAGCGAATGAAGGGGAGCCTGGGATGGAGTTCAGTCACATCGGGTTGATCACCCAAACCCCACAAACGGATGAGGTATTTATTCCGGCGACGCGTGTTTGGGTGACCAATTTCACAAAACACCCATTCCGCGTTGAGTGGCTCAGATTCGAAGAGGACAGCCCCGTGACAGGCCCGGTTCGTACGCAACCCCATGTGGCTTTTCGTGTCGACTCGTTGGACGCGGCGGCAGCCGGATTGCCCGTGTTGTTAGAGCCTTTTGAGCCTCTGGAGGGAATGCGCGTCGGCTTTTTTCAGTCGCTGGATGGCGCGGTGATCGAGTTGATGGAATACGAGACAGATCCATTCGTCTAGCAACGGGTGCGGCATGAGGAAGTCAGACCGATCGACCGATTGGGGGGAGGCATCCGCTCCCAGACCGTTTCTAATCGCCTCGCTGCCCGACCCACGGCCTCGATTTTTGCACAGGGATACCGCAGCAGGACGGGGTGCTGATGTCTGACCAGCGGCAGTTGTGGCGATCGGCGCACAAGCAGGTTTGTCAAGATCTACTCGGCGAACGCACCCGGTCGGGGTACTGGGTCGGCGAGCTCTCTAGTTCGTCGCTTTCGACGGCGACCGCGATTAGCGCGCTGATTGTTCTGGACCGCAATGCGGGACAGAGCCGCGGGCCCGAAACGGGGTCTCTGGTCGAGGCGGGTGTCAATTGGCTGCTGAGCCAGCAGAATTCCGACGGGGGCTGGGGGGATACCGATAAAAGTCACTCTAACATCGCGACCACGATGCTGGCTTGTTCGGCGCTCGAGTTAACCGGCAAGTCGGCCGTATTTCGTGACCGGTTGGACCTCGGCGACAAGTACTTGAATGCTGCCGGCGGGCTCGCGGCGCTGCGGCGTCGGTACGGACGAGACAAGACTTTTGCGGTTCCGATTCTCACCAATTGCGCGCTGGCGGGTCGGGTGTCCTGGACCGAGGTATCAGCATTGCCTTTTGAGCTGGCCTGCCTGCCGCAGTCGTTTTATCGTCTCGTTCAACTGCCGGTAGTGAGCTATGCGATTCCTGCGTTGGTTGCCATCGGGCAGGCGCGGTTTGTACATCAACCGCCAAGGAATCCACTGACGCGGATGATTCGAGGGTGGTCCGTCGCTCGTAGCCTTCGCGTGTTGCAACGGATGCAGCCGGAAAGTGGTGGGTTCTTGGAGGCGACGCCGTTGACCAGTTTTGTCGTCATGAGCCTGGCCAGTATTGGACACGGCGATCACCGCGTCGTGCAAGACGGCGCGCGGTTCCTGATCGAGTCGGCACGTCCAGACGGCAGTTGGCCGATCGATACCAACTTGGCGACCTGGAATACCTCGCTCAGTCTGAACGCTCTGGCAGCGGGTGGCGAAGATATCGCCGCGTTGGGGACCGATTGTCTGGACTGGTTGTTGTCCTGTCAGCACCATCGGAGACACCCTTATACTGGCGCTGATCCGGGTGGTTGGGGGTGGAGTGATTTGAGTGGAGCGGTACCGGATGCGGATGATACGCCGGGGGCCCTGCTGGCGTTGGCGGCCTGGCGGGACGCGCCGTCGTGTAGCGACGAGGAGCGTGATCGTGTAACAGCCGCGGCGATGACTGGTGTGCGCTGGCTACTCTCATTACAGAATCGCGACGGCGGTTGGCCGACGTTTTGTCGTGGCTGGGGTACACTGCCGTTTGACCGCAGTGGCGCCGATCTGACGGCTCACGCGATCCGTGGAATCCTGGCCTGGCGCGATCATTGGCCGACCAATCGAACCGCTTCCACACAACTCGATTCCGCGGTCCGTTCTGGGTTTGACTATTTGCGACGACAACAAACCGAAGACGGTGCCTGGTTGCCTCTCTGGTTTGGAAATCAGGATCATCCGCGGGAGGAAAATCCCGTTTACGGCACCGCCAAAGTTGTGCTGGCGTACACGGCGGCTGGACGCCTGGATTGCGCCGAGTGCGATCGCGCGCTGCAGTGGCTCCGCGAGGCACAGAATTCGGATGGCGGTTGGGGCGGACCGCTGGCAGCTCAGCAACCTCCCGTCGACGAGTCCCCAGGCAGTTCCTCTCAGCCGCCTGAAAGGCGGACGTTTTCGAGCAGTGTCGAGGAGACATCGCTGGCCCTGGAGGCCCTCTTGACCGTCCCCAACCCATTGTCGCAAGAGGTGGTCTTACAGGGGCTTAGCTGGTTGACAACACGCGTACAGCAGGCAAGCTATCGGGAAAACAGTCCGATCGGTTTCTACTTCGCCAAGCTTTGGTATCATGAGAGGCTCTATCCACTGATCTTTACCGTTGCAGCCCTCGGTCGGGCGGCCGTCCTCGCGGCGCCGCAGCCGGGGCAGTCGCCAAAGCCATAGGTTGATTCCTACACCATCCGCCGCCTCGCGCAGACAGACAACGTGCTGCCCGGTGCCGAAAATAATGATCCATAAAGGACGTCGCATTGTCTAACTTATCGACGGTGGAGCAAACAGCGGATCCTACGGGCGCTTCCGCCGGAACCGAAAAACGGAAATCGCGTCGCCGCAAGACGGCTCATCTGAAAGAGGTTCCGCAAACGCGAGAGTTGCGCGAGCGGCTGCGCGCCCGGTGTGCCGAAGTGACCCGCACCCTCGACAAGACGCGGCCGTTGACCAAAGACGAAATGGAGGCCCTGTCACGGGCCACTCTGGAAGCGATGTCGCTTCCAGAGAGCCTGCTCGGTTGGATGATGGTGGTCATGGCCTCCGAGTTCTGGCGCGATCAGGTCGCCGCGACCGACCCTTCACGACGCTTGTTCCTGTTGCCGCACTGCCTGAAGCACGCCGAGGGTTGTCCCGCGGATTACGATGAATTCGGGTTGGATTGCCGTACCTGTGGCGCGTGCAGTATTGCGGATTTCCGGACCGCAGCCGAAGACCTCGGATACAAGGTGTTGGTCGCGGAAGGATCGCCCATCGTGCTGAAGATCATCCTCAGTGGATACGTCGACGCAATTGTGGGAGTCGCTTGCCTGAACGTCCTCGAAAAGGCGATCGACAAGATTCTTTTGGCCGGCATCCCTTGTATGGCAGTTCCGCTCCTTTCGAGCGATTGTCGTGATACTTCGGTCGACGAAGAGTGGGTCCACGAGTTGGTTCATCTGCAACCCGCACAAGCCACGCCTCAGACCAAGACCTATGTGCATTTGATGCGCTCTGCTTCGCAGATGTTCGAACCCGATGAACTAGAGCGATTGTCGCCTCGAATTCGAGGCGGCAAACGCGCTGCGGAATGCAATGGTGAGGGGTTGGGCGAGTTGGATCCCATCGCAGCAACCGAAGCGGTCGCCTACGATTTCCTCTCCAAGGGAGGTAAGCACTCGCGTCCCTTCATTACTCTGGCAGTGCACGACGCGCTGACGGGAGGCCATGGTTGTGGAGTTGGCGGACCGCAGCATTTGGAGTCGCTTCCCGACGCGGTACGCCGTACCGCGATGTCGATCGAGACATTCCACAAGGCGTCTCTGGTTCACGACGACATCGAAGATGATGACCAGTTTCGCTATGGCGACGAGACCATCCACCGCCGCTTTGGAACGCCGACCGCGATTAACGTCGGTGACTACCTGATCGGTATGGGTTATCGGCTCGTTAGTCGCGAAAGGGCCGCATTGGGCGCCGAGGTCGTGGCGGACATTCTCGATTGCCTGGCGGATGCGCATATGAAGCTATCCGAAGGGCAGGGGGCGGAGTTGCTGTGGCGCGATGCGGCGGACAAAGTGCTCAAACCGATCGATGCGCTCAAGTTGTACGCGCTGAAAACGTCACCGGCGTTCGAAGCCGCCTTGCTTTGTGGTGTCCGGATGGCTGGCTCGGCCGAACCTTATCGTGACTTGATCAAGCAGTTTTCGAGGAATCTCGGGGTCGCTTTTCAGATACTGAACGACCTGGGAGATTGGGAGGGAGACGCGCACAACAAGCTGGTTGCCGGCGGCGACGTGTTGGGAGGACGCCCGACGTTACTGTGGTCACTGGCGTTGGAGGGACTTGCGCCGAATTTGCGAGACGAACTCGTCACCTTGGTCCAAGACGATGACGGCCTGCTGCCCGAGAAACGTGTTCAAAGGGTTCGCCAGCTGTACCACGAAGCGGGGGTGTTTGACCAGGCGCATCGACTGGTAGACAAGTATCAGCAGCGTGCGGAAGCCATCGTGGATGAGCTCGAGTGCGAAGAGTTCCGCCGATTACTCTACTTCCTGATCGACACCATCCTGGAACGTCCCACGGAGTCGGTGGAAAGTGGTCCACCCGTGGAACTGGAATTAGCAGCTGCGGACGCTACGAAGTAGCATCCGGTGCGGCGGCGCGGAGGGGCTGGAAAACCGTCTGCGCGGCACATCCGATGAAGGGACCGCTGGTGACGCAGACAGACCGATCGACCCCTGAGCTACAGGCGCTGGTCGAGTTGTTCTACGATTCCCCAGAATCTCTCGGCGCGTTTCGGGAAGTCTCTTCTGAAGAGCTCAATGCGCTTGGTCGGAAACTCCTGGACCACGACGAACACATGACGGTCACTGTCGAGGCCCACCATGGGTGTCCAGTCTCGGTTGAGGTGCTGGAAACCCGCCCCACCCACACGCATTATGCGCGTAAGATCTTATTGCGTCGTCAACGCGATTCGGCGGTTGTTCAGTTCGGCCTAGTACGTCTTAACTTGGATTATCTGGGGCCCGTGGTACGTCGCGAAATCGAGAACCAGCAGGCACCATTGGGTCGGATTCTGATCGATCACGAAGTATTGAGAAAGGTACGGTTGTTGTCGCTATGGCAGTTGGAACCCGGTCTGGAATTATGTAAGTGGTTTCAGTTGTCGGAACCAGTAACGTGTTTTGGGCGGACCGCGTTGATTTACTGCAACGGGGTTCCCGCGGTTGAACTGTTGGAAGTCGTCGCACCCCAATAGTGCACACTTGTCAAACTTCGCGGTCGACTAAAATGGCGTTTGGGTTCAGCGATTGGTAGTGCCATCGGTCTCCGTAAACGGGGACCGCCAGATTGCACTGCAAGATCGGTTCGGGGAACACGGAAACGGACCGGACTTTTCCAGAAAGCCGTTTGATGCAAACGAACTACGACGTGATCGTAATAGGCGGCGGACCGGCGGGTTGCGCTGCTGCGACGCTGGTCGCCGAGGCGGGCTGGACGACGTTGCTGGTGGAACGAGAGAAAGTGCCCCGTTTTCACGTCGGCGAATCGCTGATGCCGGAAACGTACTGGACATTTCAGCGGTTGGGAATCTTGGAGAAGATGCAACAGAGCGAGTTTGTGCGAAAAGCCAGCGTGCAGTTTGTTGCCAGTTCGGGCAAGGAATCACAACCGTTTTTCTTTAAGAAACACGATCCCCGTGAGTGTTCAACGACCTGGCAGGTNGAACGTGCAGAATTTGACAAGTTACTGTTCGACAACGCTCGTGAGAAAGGTGCCGAGTGTCATGACGAGACCCGCGTACTCGANGTCCGAGTGGCTGACGACCGGGTGGACGGGGTGAGATTGCGGACGGCCGATGGCGACGAACGCGAAGTCACCGCGAAAGTGGTCGTTGATGCGACTGGGCAGCAGGCTCTGCTCGGACGACGCATGGGAGTCTTGGTCGAGAATCCGGACCTCAAGAAGGCCGCAATCTGGAACTACTTTCGGGGGGGGCGCCGGGACCCCGGAGAACATGGCGGCGCGACCCTGATTTTCCACACGCGGTCTAAGAGTTCATGGTTCTGGTACATCCCTTTGCGGGACGATGTTACGAGTGTCGGGGTGGTCGCCGACAGTGACTATTTGTTGCGGGGCCGCGGTCGTCCGGAGGAGGCATTCCAGGAGGAGTTGGAGAATTGTCCCGCGTTGAGTGGCCGTTTGTCGAACGCCGAGGTGCTCGATCCGTTTCGGATTGCCAAAGAGTTCTCGTATCACACCACGCAGCACGCCGGTGAAGGTTGGGTACTCATCGGTGACGCTTGGGGTTTTATCGATCCGATTTACTCGTCCGGAGTCTATTTTGCGCTTCGTTCTGGAGAGCTTGCCGCAGATTGTATCATCGAGGGCTTACGGACCGGAGACGTGTCGGCCGCGCAATTGGGCCAATGGACGAACGACTTTGGAGCGGGAACCAAGTGGATCCGCAAACTGGTTGACGCGTACTACACCAACGAATTTAGTTTCGGAAGTTTCTTGCGCGAGCACCCCGTCTACCAGGGCAACCTGACCGATCTGTTGATCGGGCGCATTTTTCACGCAGATGCCGGGAAGATCTTCGACGACATGCAGCCCGCGATTGAGCGCGCCAAGGCGAGCGGACCGACAATGTCGAGCTGATCGCTACGCCGACGCGGGCTGCGCGGCGGTTCTCGTTAGCGTTGAAATGCAATGCGCCGGCCGTCGAAGGTGTGAATGGTCGACTTTTAGGCGCGGGCGAAGTCAGGGCGATTCGTCGTATTCGATTAGACTGAAGACATCCAGTGGGGCGACGCGGTTCGCGCCGCCGAGCCCTTTTAAGTGCACCAGGAAAGCGCAGCCAATGACGTTGGCGCCGACTCGGGCCAACAGCTTGCAGCAAGCCTCAGCGGTTCCGCCCGTCGCCAGTAAATCGTCCACCAGCAATACCCGCTGGCCAGGCTGGACACCATCGACGTGCACTTCCAGAGAATCGGTGCCGTACTCGAGTTGATAGTCGATCGAGTGAGTCTCGAAGGGGAGTTTTGCCGGTTTTCGAATTGGGACGAACCCGGCACCCAGCTCGACAGCCAGCGGCGCCGCCAGGATGAAGCCNCTGGCTTCGGCACCGGCGACGAGATCGACTTGCCGNTCGCGGTAAGGGGAGGCGAGTTGAACGATGGCGTGGGAGAAGGCGTCTGGATCACCGAGCAGTGGTGAAATGTCGCGAAACAGAATCCCCGGTTTCGGGTAATCAGGGATGTTGCGGACGAAAGTTTTCAAGTCGGGAGCGGAAGATGCGGCCATGGTCTGGCTTCCGATTAACGATGACCGATAAAAACCGAGACGCACCGCACCGCGGCCAAAAGCGAGCTACCGACTGGCGACCAAACGGATTCAGGCACGGTGCTGTTCGCCCACTTTCCGAAACGACCCGCCGCGCCAGGCGGAGTCTAGATCGAACACGCCATGGCGTCCAGGGCCATTGCTGATTCCCAAGAGACCGATCGGGACGTGCATGGGATCGGTCGAGTTCGCCGCCGGCGCACTGATCAGGGAGCATCGAATCAGGCGGGTCGATCATGAAACCGACCGGTTGGTAGTGGTGATCCGACTTCGGTCGGAGATGTCCTTGCGGCACCAGGCACCGTTCCAGCGAATACACTTGACAGCGGTATACGCCTGTAGCTTGGCCGCGGAAATCGTGTTGCCCAACGCGGTGATCCCGAGTACACGGCCACCGTTGGTGACCACCTGATCGGTACTGGAAAGCGCGGTGCCGGCGTGGAAAACTTTGACGTCATCGACTTCTGCGGCTTCGCGCAGACCGCGAATCGTCTTTCCTTTTTCGTAATTGCCAGGGTAACCTTCACTCGCCATCACGACGCAAACAGCTGGTCGTTTGTCCCACTTTGGTGCGGCAATGCTATCGAGCCGCCCCTCGGCAGTCGCCAACAGCAAATCGAGCAGATCGCTCTGCAGTCGCATCAGCAGGGGTTGGCACTCCGGATCCCCAAACCGGACGTTGAATTCGAGCACCTTGGGACCCTGGTGGGTGACCATGAGTCCCGCGTACAGAACACCTTGAAACGGCTTTCGCGACCGTTTCATATGGTGAATCGTAGGAACCAAAATCTGCTCTTCGATTTGTGAGAGCAAATCGCTGTCGACCCGTGGCGGCGGGGAGTAGGCCCCCATTCCGCCGGTGTTCGGGCCGCGGTCTCCGTCGTAGGCCGGTTTGTGGTCCTGGGCTGGTGGCAAGGTGACGAGGGTCCGTCCATCGGTGACAGCCAGGACGCTGACCTCCTCGCCGTCGAGGCGTTCTTCGATCACCAACCGGTCCCCCGCGGCGCCGAATTCCCGCGCCCGCGCAATGCGGTCAATGGCGTTCAGCGCCTCATCACGGGTCCCGCAGACCACAACGCCTTTGCCTGCGGCGAGGCCGTCAGCCTTGACGACTAAAGGGACACTTTCGTCCGCTTGGGGATAGCGATCGAGGATGTGGCGCGTAGCACTCTCCGGATCGTCAAACACACGGTAGTCGGCGGTCGGCACATCCGCGCTGTGCAGCACTTGTTTGCAGAAGACCTTACTTCCCTCGAGCTGGGCGGCGGACTGCGAAGGCCCGAAAACCGCCAATTGCTCTTCGCGCAGAGCGTCTACGAGCCCGGCAACCAGGGGAGCCTCCGGGCCGATAACCGTCAGACCGATCTGTTCTTGCTTGATGAACTTGACGACCGCTGCGGTGTCGCTGACCTGGAGAGGAATGTTCTCAGCATCCTCGGCGGTTCCGGCGTTTCCAGGTGCCACAAACGTACGACGGACCTGGGAGCTTTGAGCTAGTTTCCAGGCCAGCGCGTGTTCGCGTCCACCACTTCCGACGACCAGTACATTCATACGTCTGTCCAGTCGAGAATCGATCACGGGCGGTCTCGGGGCCGCATAATTCTAGTGCACCCCGAAAATCCGTGTAGCGTCGCTTGGAGTTTTCTTGGGTTGGCGGGTCATCTGGTTGAGGGATCTGCGATCCCTGTTGGAGCCGCGGCCATGCGCGGCAGCGGCGATCCGCCGTCAGGTCGACGTCTCCCGAATAGCGGCTCGTTAATCGAGCGGGCTGTTTTGTTTCGGCCTTTTGTTTTGCCGGGGATCTGCTGTAGGTCATTACGCTGGTCAACCGGGCCCGTGCTGGGGTCTGGAGAAGACAGAGAAAACGCTCCGGCGTTGGGACACCTTAACGCGTTCCCGCGAGGTCGCTCTTGCGCGGTCTTTGGTTTCTTTCGTCACCGCCTCGCTGATCAGCGCCCAAGCGGTGGCTGCGCCGCGCGAAAACGTGTGCTGATGAGGTTCCGTTGTATGGCTGTTTCTGCTGCTGCTAGTTGGAGTTATGTTCACTGGGCACACTTGACAACGAGCCCCTAAGGACTAAAACACCAATAGTTTTCGCGGTCCGCGTAGGCGATTCTTCGGTGGGGCTTGTGGCTGTTGTGTAAGTCGTTTTAAAACAACAGCTTATGACATTCACTGGGAGCCGGTAGTTTGACGAGAGAGACCTGATGCCTGACAAAGACGGCATGTCGATTGAGGAGATCTTAGCGGCGGCGCGAGCTGAAAAGGGGGTCGGCGGGGACAGCGACGCGCCTCAGGACGACGCGCCTCAGGACGACGCGCCTCAGGACGCAGAGGCGGCGCCCGCACCTGCCAAGCCGCCCGGTGAGATGTCGGTGGCCGATATCATGGCAGCGGCGCGCGGCGGAAAGGCCGCGCCGAAGGCCGCAGCGGCGCCGAAAAAATCGGCCAAGGCGAGCAAGTCGCCAGCCAAAGCAGAGGCCAAACCGAAACCGAGCGCTGCGCAAGAGACATCGGGTCCGCGCGACACGTCGAGCGTGTTGGCGATGGCGCGCAAACAGGTCAAACCGGGACCCATCTCCAAGGCCGAAGCGGCTGCCCAGGGCAAACCACTTCCCACCGGTGGCGGCAAGCCGAAGCTCGACGTCCCCCCGATGCCAAAACGCCCCGACTTTGCGGCTAAAGCAGCTCCCGCCGAGGCGCGGCGGGGTTTCTTGGGATCGCTGGCGGCCGTTTGTTTTGGTTCGGCGCTGGCGATCGGTTTTTCGACTTTCAGTCTGACCAATCTACTCTGGGTGTTGGGTTTGGCGCGCTTTATGTTCCCCAATATCCTCACCGAACCGCCGACCCGATTCAAAGTGGGTTTCCCAGACGGGTTTTCGCCGGGGCAGGTCGAGACGAAGTTCAAAGCGCAGTTTGGCGTCTGGATTGTGCGCGCCGAATACGATGGCCAAACGCAGATCTATGCATTGCAGTCGGTTTGCACCCATCTGGGCTGTACACCCAACTGGTTGGAAGCGGAACAAAAATTCAAGTGCCCTTGCCACGGCAGCGGTTTCTACAAGGACGGGGTCAACTTCGAAGGGCCCGCGCCGCGACCTCTTGAGCGTTTCGCGATCAAGCTGGCGGATGACGGTCAATTGGAAGTCGACAAGAGTCAGAAGTTTCAGGAGGAATTGGGGCAGTGGCGGGACGCCGCGTCGTTTGTGCCGGTGGCTTAACGAGTTGATTTGGCGCGTGTTACTTTGATGGTGGATTGGTTACTCGGACCCGTCGGCGGGTCATTTGCTGAGGGAATTACAGCGGTATGGCCTCACTCGGCGACATTATTCGCGAATCACAGATCTGGAAGAGTGTTTTTCGACATCCTCTGCCGGTCGATCGCCGCAACCGTGTGGTGGTGATGCTGACCAACTTCTTTCTGCATTTACACCCGGTGTCGATCAAGAAGCAGGGAATTGCCCTGAGCTACACCTGGTGTATGGGCGGAGTGACGTTCTTTCTGTTCCTGGTCGAGACGATCACCGGTGTGTTGTTGATGTTTTATTACCGACCCACGCTGGAGTGGGCGTACAACGATATCTTGGCGCTTCGCGACGTAGCCTCATTGGGGATCTTGCGCGAATTACACCGCTGGGGTGCGCACGCGATGGTGATCACGGTTTGGTTACACATGTATCGAGTGTTTCTAACCGGTAGCTATAAGCCACCACGAGAATTCAACTGGGTGATCGGTGTGATCCTGTTGCTGCTGACCCTGCTGTTGTCATTCACCGGCTATCTGCTCCCCTGGGATCAACTGTCGATCTGGGCGATTACGGTCGGTTCGAATATGGCCCGGGCGACCCCCTTCTTGGGTTTTGAGGGTCCGGGAGCCCAACTCCTGACGGTCGATGGCATCGACATGATTACGAATGCTTCCGACGCCCGCTTCGGCTTGTTGGGGGCGAGGTTTGTCGGTGAAGAGACACTGAACCGTTTTTATGTGCTGCACTGTCTCGCGATTCCACTGGGTGCGGCCCTGTTGATCGCCATCCATTTTTGGCGCGTGCGTAAGGATGGCGGTATCAGTGGACCACTTTGATGGCGTTGCTTTGATGGAGTTTCCCAGTCGGCGGTGTAGGCGGTTGAAATGAGTTTTCCCGCGCGCGCGGGGTAGATGGGTTGGTTGAACGCTCACGATACGCGGTGGCGACGTACTGATGCATGGAAACGAAGTTGAATTCCTCGAGTCGGTTTCGGGATTTGTCGGATCCTGGTACCTGTTCGCCTCGCTGATGAATGCGAGCGCTGCGCTGTATCTGTGGCGGTCAGGGCGCGTCGCGACCCTGATGAAGCCAGGCGGTGTTGCGATTTCCACGGTTTCTCTGTGGAGCACCGTCGCGGCGGTGTTTGTCATCCTTTCAGCGCTCGCTTTTGGCGGAGGCGTTGGTAGCTTGCGTTTGCCGCAGGGCCTGCGCGATCAGTTGGACACGGTGATGGCGCCCCAGTACTACGTGACCGGGGTGCTGGTGTTGCTCGGAGGGGTGTATCTGGCGCGCCGGTTCTTCGTGAAACCGCTCGTCGCCTGGAGCGGACTGAATCTGGTACTGCTCTATATGGGATTGTCGATCACCGACCCTGACTTTGCGGCGATTGTCACCAAGCCCGACAACGTGCCGATCGTCGGACTGGTTTATATGCTCGGCTTCTTTACCTGGCTGGGTGCTTATCGAGCGGTCCAGAACGACGAGCGCACTGCTCAGGGATTGGAACCGCTGGAGAAAGCGGATGATGAAAAAGTCTTGGTTTGGCCCGACCTGGTCTACACCGAGCTAATTTGCATGGTGGCTGTGACGGCGCTGCTGCTGGTTTGGGGAATCCTCCTACAGGCACCGCTGGAGGAAGCGGCGAGCACCGTCAAGACCCCCAATCCGTCCAAGGCTCCGTGGTACTTCCTGGGCTTGCAGGAGATGCTCGTCTACTACGATCCCTGGATGGCCGGCGTGGTTTTGCCGAGCGTCGTCATCTTCGGGCTGATGGCGATCCCCTACATCGATTTCAACAAGCAGGGTCAAGGTTACTATACGATTGCCGAGCGTAAGTTTGCCTACGTCACGTTTCAGTTTGGGTTTCTGGTGCTGTGGGTGACGTTGATCGTGATGGGGACCTTTATGCGCGGTCCCAACTGGAACTTCTTTGGACTTTACGAAACCTGGGATGCCCACAAAGTGGAGGCGTTGAACAACGTCGATCTGTCGGAGTATTTTTGGGTTTGGGCGCTGCATTTGCCACGGCCCAGCGCGCCCGAAGGGTCCTCGGGATTCGTCTCCTTGGGGTATATCGTGTTGCGGGAATCACCCGGTTTTGTGTGTGTGTTTCTCTATTTTGTCGCGCTGCCACCGGCGATGGTGCTGGGCTGCAAGTGGATGGAGGACTTAGGCCTGAAAAAGTGGCTGGTTGTCGACATGAAGGAGTTGTTTTTACGGGCCGGATTCATGCGCTATATGGTTATCGCCAATCTGATTTTATTGATGGCTTTGTTGCCAGTGAAGATGGTGCTGCGTTGGACGGTCAATTTGAAGTACTTCATTTCTATTCCAGAGTACTTCCTGAATTTATGATGGGTCTGTAAGCATCGGACGTCGCCGCCGGCGGCTGGGGCGAAGCCGCTCCAGGGATTTGTGGGGAAAAGAGAGTATCCATGCCAGCTACGGAACAAACTTGGCGCAGCCAAAAAGGCATGCACGTCATCTTCGCGATTTCGGGAGTCGCGTTGCTGGCGTCAACGATCTGGATGTTTCAGGCCGACCACGACCGCCAGTGGAAACGCTTTCAGAAAACGGCCCGGCGAATTGAATTGACAGGGACGAAATGGCGCACACTACAGGACAGTTTCGACCGACTGGACAGCGACTATCAGGAGACGAAGGATAAGTTGGAGCAGGAGGACGTAAAGCCCTTTGCGGAGACGACCGAGGCATTGGTGAAGTTTTGGGAGACGGACAACGCGATCGGACCCGATCCGTCGACCGAATCCAAACCGACGACGGGGGACTATTTCCCGACCGAAAAGCGAGACGTTTTGGCGCTCTCGACGGACGCTCGCGCCGGGCAGCTTGAGATCCTGAACGGGGTGATTGCGGACGTTCGCAACGAAGAAAACAACAAGCTGCAGGAGCGCAAATTCGAATCAGCGAAATTCGACGCGCGGCGGGCGAACTTGTCGCTGGGTGTGCGCGATGGTGTGGGCCGTGAGGTGTTGGAAAAGCGCCAGGGACTCGTCGACGCGCAGAAGCGTAAAGTCGATGATCTTCAGGGTGTGTACGACGCCCTGCGTAGGCAGCGCCAATCGCTGCAAGAGTCGCTCAACGAGTTGACGGCCGAGCGCGACCGATTGCAGGCGCACCTCGATGAGCTGACCGCCTCGGCCGAGCAGTTGGATAAGGCGTCGGTGGAGCAGCGTTCGACGTTTTTTACCAGCGGGTTTCCGTTTCTCGGGAAGCGATGGCTGGAATTGCCGATTCTGGACGCCTTCAATTCACCGTTGAAGATCGACAACCTGTGGAGTGACGGGCTGATGCACCGTTACGGCAGTTTCAGCCAGGTGCGCCGGTTTGACCGCTGCACGACCTGTCATCAAGCGATTCAAATGACGGCGGCGGGCACGTCTGACCAGCCGGCCTACCCTCACCAACGGCGGGTTGTGCTAGAGCTCCGGCCGCCACCGGAACCGGAACCGGCTGCGTCGCAGAGCGGTGTCCCGGAAGAAGCTCCTTCAGAAGCCTCGGAAGAAGACCAAGTGCGCAAGCTGTACGGGGTGATGTTGGCCGTAGAGGGGCTGCTTGACCC
>PADE01000283.1 GCA_002702965.1 Planctomycetaceae bacterium | reverse complement strand
TCCAGTGAATGCCGTCCGCCGAGTAAGCCGCGCTGGTCATCAACGATTTTGCCGTCCCATCGGGGTTACAGCTGAACAGCATTTTGTAGCGTTTGGCCGGGTCCGTTTCCAGGCGATCTTTCATGACGCCTTCGGCCTGAATGCCATGGATTTTCGGATGTGCAACCAGGTTGGTCTGCTTCTCTTCATCGACGAGTTCCTTGTGCCATTCGATACCGTTCAACGACGTCGCGTACAAAAGAGACGTGCCTGACTCTTCATCCTGATTCCAAATCTCGTACCACGCCTTGAATCGTTTCTCTTCCGCATCGTAAAGGATCGTCGCATAACTGGGACCTGACACTTCCCAGGGCTTGTCCCGTTTCAATACGGGGTTTTTCTCGTACTTGATGGGTTGATTGAGTTGCTTCCGAACGCGCTGCATATCGTCGATCACGTGGTCATCGACGAAGAGCTGCCTGCCGCGGATGATCAACGCGTCACCGAGAATCTCGTCATCGAGATTCCGGAACGTACCCGGAGGTGCTTTGCGGGCCTGAGCTTGTGCCGGAGCACAGCAAAGGCAGGTCAAAAGTGACGACAGGTAGATCAACCGAGCAATCATGATGCACTTCCCACGGGATCACGGACAAACCTATTGTCCCTGTCCTTCGCGAGCGCTCAACCCGCCAGATCCGCACAAGGTCACGAGGTGCTACTTCGTGATTTCACAGTTGGCAACGCCGGCGTCAGTGATCTAGGTGCCATCGAGATCATGCCACGCAAGATTCGCATTTCGCGAGGTGTCTACGTGGCCCTCGGACAGGTCCATCGACCTATAGTCTCTGCCGCGATTGGTGCTGATCAAAGACCGTTCGATTTCAGCTAGTGCACGCCCCGGGAGAGAGCTCTGTTGGTGCCAACTACAACATCGGTGTATTGAGTTTCAAACGGCGTGTTTTCGCCTGCGCTGCTCGGTGCAGTAGTCCGCATCGCAGGGATTCAATCCGTTGTTGATGGGGTCCAGTTGGCCCCTGCGCGGTGACACAGTCGTTTCACCCGGGGAGGGCTTTTGATATGGAGACGTTGACCGAGAACGAACTTCAGCGATTGGACAACGACGGATACCTTGCGTTGGACGGCATCGTTCCAGTGAAGCAGGTTGCGGCGATACGGACACGGTTGGAGGAGCTGTTCGTCGTCACTGAACAGGACCATGCTGGCCGCTCATTGCGGATGGACTGCTCGACGAGGAGGTCTTCGACGCCACGTGGCGGCACCCACACGTTCTTGCCGCGGTCCGCCATGTCCTGGGCGATAGCTATCGTCTCACGGGTGTTGCGCCGCGCGGGCTTAGGCCAGGGCGCGGACAACAGTCGCTGCACGTAGACTGGGGAGCTGCAGGTTAGTGATCCCCGTGAGGTGCGCCCCAACCACGCCGTCATTTCGAGGGACATTTCTACCAGTCCAGTTTGCCACTGAGACAACGGATGACTTCCCGGTGGATCTGCGCTGCCCGAAGAACCGCTCGGCCGTCGTATGTGGTATAGGGTTTGAATCCGTGATACGGTGGGCGCATCGTAAATAGTGGATCACACGAGAGCCGGAGACAGGTAATGCGTTCTATGATCATTACGTTACTGCAACTGACGGTGTTGGCGATCGCCCCGATGGCCAGTGCGAGAGATCTTTCCAAGCAACAGTTGGAACCCTGGTCGGCGCTGGTGGAGCAGGTAGGCCTTGAACTAAACCGGGACTGGGCTGCGATGAAGAAGTTCATCCACCCGAAAGGTTGTTTCTGGGGGGAGTCCAACCCACATCCCGTGTCGATGAAATCATACGCGTATTACACCAAATTGGTTTCCGGTGAAGACAAGGTCGTGGCACATCGTCTGGTTCCCGTTTCCGTCGTCGTTGTCGGGGACGTTGCGATTATTAACAGCTATCTGCATTTGTTGACGCGGCCAAAGGAAGGGAAGCAGGTGGAGAAGATTTTACGGCTGCACAACACGTGGAAAAAAGAAGGGGATCGGTGGCTGTTGCTGGCCACTTACAATACGGTGGCAAAGACTGGTGGCGACGAGAAATAGTATGACCGTGCGCCTCAGATGAGGGGTGTGTGCGGGGATCTGCAAAGGGCAGATGCGCCGCTTCTGCCATCGTAACCGCGGGGATGCGGCAAGGTGCATTTACGGGGCCGTTTCGCCTTGGACCCCATGTCCCCCGATGCACGTGTTTTCCCCGAATTCAAATTTGGCTTTGGCACCACTAGCCACGGCGAACCACCACGGTTCACGGCAAACCGAACCGGTTCGGCGAACTGCGGTTTGCCCCGAGGACCGGACGGTTTTCATTACGCAGAAAAACACGCACCCCTAGCGGGCAGGTCGTCAACACTGCGCTGGCAGAAAACACACGCCCCCCTCTACCTAACTCAGGAGGCTGGCGCACGGCGTGTGGCCAGGAGAGGACCTCACTCCCACACCCGGCGGGGAGGGGGAGTGGGGTTAGCGCTAGAGCTCGTAGTTCGTCTCCGGAAGCGAACCAGCCATGGCCCAACTCGTCAAGACGGAGCGTGCCGAACGAGAATCTCCACAAGGGAAATGATATGCTGAACCTAACTCAGGAACTGGTACTGTCCATGGGTGTTGGGTACTTTCGCACCGCGGTCTTGGCCCTCTGCTGGTTCGGCTCGTCGCCAACCCCGCAGCACTCCGTAGCCGCTTCGTACGCACCCAGGTCGATCCGTTTGCCCTGGGGTCGCCTGGTGCCGTTGATGTCTGTGCTTGGTGCGGCCTTCACCGACCCGATGTCTCGCAACGGGCTGTCGGGAGCCAGCCCGTATTTCTCGGCCTTGGCATCGACGAAGCACGGGTCGGCCTCGACGCCGTGCTGCTCATGACCGGCCACCTGTAACGCCGCGAATGTCGTGTGGGTCTCCTTGCCGATCCGCCACGACTTTCCGCCGTAGTAGCCGTTGTGGTCGAGAGCCACCGGCCCGTCGCTGCTGAGGTAGCTGCCTTTTGTCTGCGTGAAGTTGTTCGCGAGTTGGCAGTTGCCGGCGTCGAGAAACCAGCCGAGTCCGTCGGTCAACACGATCGTGTTGTTGACGAACCGGCAGTCGTTGGCCCGGACACTGATCCCGTTTCTGAACGGGCCGGCGATCAGGTTGTTGGTGAGCCGGTGACCGCCGCGACCCCAGCAGATGATCGCCGAGTAATAACTCCTGGCATCCGGCGGCTCCTCGCCGATGAAGTGCTCGGGGTACCAGGAGGGCCACGGGCTGGTGATCCGGTTGCCCTCATAGATTCCTCGCAGTGGCCGGGGGTAAGCGTGAATCGCCGCGCCGCTGATGTGGTCGAACCGACATCTCAGGATGACCGTGTCGACGCCGTCGGTGTAGATGCCGTGTTCGTACATGTTCAGGCCGATGTGGTGAATGTGCAGTCGCCGGAACGTGTTGTGATGGCTGGCGAGGTACTTACCGTACTTGCCGGTTTCGAGAACGCCCTGGGCGTGGTAACTCAGTTCCGCGTCGGTGAACAGGTTGTGGCTCGAGCCGAACTCGAGCTTGTAACCGTTGAGTCCCCAGGCGGTGCCGATCCCCCGCCAGACGGTGTGATGTGTCCTCTGCAACAGCAGGCAGTGGCCATGGCTGATTCTCACGTTGGCCTTGGCCGGGTCGCTGTCGTCAAACAGGCGGACGTGCAATCGGCCGCCCACGACCAGGCACTGCCCGCGTCTGAGTGTCGCGGGCGTGTACTTGACCTTCGCGTACTTTCCGCTGTAGTGAAAAGTCGGCCCCAGCAGCATCCGCTCCTTCGCCCAGACCGTATAGATATGGCGGTCTCCGACCTGGACGCTGTAGCGTGCCTGGCCCTCGTGCCGCCAGTCGCTGCCTCCCACCGTGACGCTGCCGTCGAGCGTGACCTTGCCGCCATCGGCCTCGAACACGATTTTCTTCTTTGCCGTGCCCTCGCAACCGATCACCACGGTCAGCTGGCGATAGACGCCCGGCTTCAGCTTGACGACGTCGCCGGGCGCCACCTTGCCACTGGCAAACTGCAACGACTGCCAAGGCCTAGCTTTCGTGCCGGCGTTCGTATCACGCCCATCGGTTGCCAGGTAATACGTCGCCGCCGGTGCCGCTGCGGTCGACACCAGACAGCACGCAGCGACCACTCCGAAAACGAACCTCGACATCACGTCCTCCGGGTGAACTGCGAATGACCTTGCCCAGTGGCATCCTAACGAACCGAACTGGATCGAGAAATCGTAGGTTGGTGCGAAAGAACAGACGATGGTCACCGCATCGACGATCACAGACCCGAAACGAACCCACCTCGGCCACCAGATCGCGAATACGGTTGTTTATGGCGAAAGTCGGGAACCTCGACTCCGGTACGAGCGGCCGACCGTTTCGTTCCGCCGCCGCAACAGTCGTCTGGGGCGAGGCGGTTCTCCGCTTCGATTGGCGGAGCAGCCCTGATTGCCTTGAGCTTCTCTCGCAGCCCGCGTCGCTCGGCAACCCGCTCCGCGACCTTCGCACCAAACGGCCCTGGAAAATAGGTCGTGATGACCCGCTTGCCGACCCGGCGACTGTGCTTGAACCGCGTGCCATCGGCCGTCCATGCCATGACCCGCCCCCGTGACCAGCTGCCGATCCGGCTGTCGCTGGTACTGTTCCTGGACGTGGCCCCCGCGCTGGGTGCAGGAGCCAGGTCGCGAGGCGCGTGTCCATGTCGCCCGTTTTTTCACACCCCACCAGCGCACGCCAGGTCCATTCAGTCAACATACAAGAATTCGTGTGAACAAAGCAGCATGTGAACGAAGTCTTCAAACGAGCGACGGATTGCAGTCGAAGAATCAACGCCGGAATTTTGGTAGATCCCTTGCAGCTGTTTTACATGCTCGGTACCGCGTTTGATCTCGATGGGAGTTGCCGGTCTGGAAAACGTGCGCCAGTAAACGGCGTCGATCCGTTGCTCCAAGGAACGGTTACCCTCGCCCGGCCCGTTGGCGCGTTCCGTTAATTGACTGGCCGCGGCAGTCAGGAAGTCGCTATTGATCATCGCCAACGCTTGGAGTGGCGTGGTGGAGGTCGCTCGCTGTACGCAGTTGACGTCGATAATCGGATAATCAAACAGCCGCAAGAATGTGACTGGATTCGATCTGCGGGAAAGCAGGTAGATACTACGTCGCGCGCTCGCTGCGAGGTTGTCCCTGGCAACAGTTTGCAAACCGTTGCCTGACACGATCAGACTCACGGGGGCACCGCCCATGACGGTGTTCGCCCGACCACTGACCGTGAGAACTGCGTCGCGTAACGCCTCGGCGTCAAGGCGGCGCAAGTTCATTCGCCACAGCAGACGGTTGTCTGCGTCCAACGGGCGTCCATGGTGGCCCCCGCTGTGGCTTTTCGACGATTGTCGGTAGACCGTCGATGTCATCAGCAGTTTATGGATGCGTTTCAGGCTCCAGTCGCCTCGCATGAATTCAACGGCCAACCAGTCGAGCAGTTCGGGGTGCGTGGGCCGGGAGCCTGTTGCGCCGAAGTTTCCCGGGGTGTCCACGATTCCGTCGCCAAAGTGGTGGTGCCAGACGCGGTTCACGATCACCCTCGCGGTAAGCGGGTGTTCGGGGTGTGTCAGCCATTCTGAGAAGGCCAGACGCAGTCCCGTCGTGGTACCAACAGCACGAGGTGAAGGGACTGCTTGGGGATGATTGGGGGAGCTCAACACGGTCAGGAATCCAGGCTCGACGACGGGTCCCGCAAAGTTCACATCACCGCGTTGCAATACCCGTATCTGCGGCGCACTGCCGACATCCCAAAGCGCCTGGATGAGTTCGATGTCCCATCCGCGGAGTTGACTCCCGAGTTTCTTGATTTGCGCGTCCAGACCGTCAAGAGTTTGTCGATCGGCATCACCTAATGCCGTATCGACTTCGGCCTCCGTTACGTGTACCCGCGCGCCGTATTTGCTGGCGAACTCCCGCTGTGCTGCGGAGCGTTTATTCGCCGGTGTATCCAGGGCGGCTTTGAGATCGCTCCGGACGGCCTTGGGCAACGCGTGCAGTTTTTTTCTTTCCAGCCGATCTCGGTACTCCTTGCGGAGCGCGGCGTGGCGCTGTTTCGCTTCTCTGACGGCCACACTGAGCCTGTCGATCTCTGTTTTTTCGGATCGGGAAACGTTGAACAGATGTCGCCGTTTGGGCTGCAACCAGTTAACAGGATTGTAAGCTGGGGTGAAGATGGAGAGCAGGCGGTAGTAGTCCGTTTGGGAAATGGGATCGAACTTGTGACTGTGACACCTCGCACATTGCAACGTCATAGCCAGCGTGCTGGAGGAAACCCGTTCCATCAATTTGAAGAGCGCCTCATAGCGGCCAGCAGGCAGGTTGGTGATGTCGGAATCGGTCACGTCGAGGACGTTTCGCAGAAAGCCTGTCGCGGTCAGGAGTTCGATGATCTCTGGTGTGTAGCGTTCGGCGTTGCGCCAATCGACGAGTTCATCCCCGGCAATTTGCTCTTGAAGGAACTGATGCCAGGGAATATCACGATTCGTGGCATCGATGACGTAGTCACGGTAACGCCAGTAACCGTCAAACGGCTTGGCTTGCAACGGGTTCTGGTCACCGTCAGAGGTGTCGACGTAACCGACCACGTCGAGCCAATGACGGCCCCAGCGTTCGCCGTATTGCGGTGAGGCCAGTAACCTGTCAATAAGGCGTTCGTAGGCATGCGCGCGGTGATCCGCAAGAAATGATCGTGTTTGCTCCGCAGTGGGAGGGATTCCAAGCAGACCGAAATACGCTCGACGAAGCAGCGTAGGTTTGGGTGCGTCAACAGAAAAAGCGAGACCATTGGCTTCCAGTCGAGCGAGAATGAAGCGATCGACGGGTGAACGGATCCGATCGGTTGTCAGGACCTTGGGGAGCGGTACCGCAACCGGTTTTTGAAATGCCCAGAAGCGGCGGTCTTCTGCGGTGACGACATCGGACGCAGCGATCTGAAGGCGACGAGGCTCCACATCGACAAAGTCAACGAAACGTCCGCGATCGATCCACGATCGAATGGTCTGAATCTCTGCGTCGGTCAACGGTTTTCCTTCGCCGACGGGTGGCATGGCGCGACTCGCCACTTTGCGAATCAGGATGCTCTTTTCAGAAGAGCCTTCAATCACCACAGGTCCAGTGCGACTGCCGCGCACAAGCGATGCGAGGCTACGAAGGTCCAGTTCCGCTTCCGCGTTGTCTCCGCCGTGGCACGACACACAGCGTTCCTTCAGTAGCGGGCGAATGACTTTTTCGTACCTCGCAAACTGCCGGTTCACATCGGCCGGCAACATCACGGGCTCGCTGTGCGCTCCCGTTTCGATCCAGCGTCGAATGGTTTCCATCTCCGGCTCGGATAGTTTGAGGTTGAACTGTGCAAGCGGCATTTCACGCGTGGAGATTTTGTTCCACAGCAGGCTTTTCTGCGGTGAACCCGGGACGATGACGATGCCGTTTTGACTGCCCCGCATGGCCCGTTTCGCAGTGCGCAGATCGAGGCCGACTTGCGGTGCGCTGTTTCCATGGCACGCAAAGCAATACCGCCTGAAGATTGGCAGCACCTCGTTCTCAAATACGAGCTGATCGCTGGCACTGGTGAGCGCAACCGGGAAGGCGGCGAGTGTTGCCAGGAATGCGATCGAAAGTCTCATTCTTTCCTTGCTCATTCATCCTCTTAGGCCACTGTTTGCCGGACGTGAACACCGACAGAGTCGATCGGCTAGGGTGCTGGGAAATTACGATGCGCGGACCGGACCCGACACGAGTTCACGAACAACCTGAGCGCCGGTTACGGAAACATCCGCTGGAGTTTCTAGGCGGCCATCGTAGGGGTACTGGACTTGCCGATGGTCCAGACCCATTTGATGGCAGACCGTGGCCATCATGTCAGGCACGCTGACGCGGTTGACGATACTTCGGTATCCAAACTCGTCGGTCTCGCCATAAATCAGCCCCGGCTTGAACCCCCCGCCAGCAAACCAAAGTGTGAATGCATTTCGGTTGTGGTCACGACCCTTGGCATTCTGCGACGTGGGCAGCCGGCCAAACTCACCCGCCCACATGACGATCGTGCTGTCGAGCAGGCCACGGCTTTTCAGGTCCTTGACCAGAGCGGTGGCCGCCTGGTCCGTTTCGTAAGACAGCCTGCTCATACCCGGGATCAGGCTGCTGTGGTGATCCCACCCTTCACCAGGAGTGATGGTTACCTGAACAAACCGAACACCGGACTCGACCAGTCTCCGGGCCATCAAACAGCGTTTGCCGTAACGGCTGCCCCCGACTCCTGCGCTCGGCTTGTCCAGTCCGTAAAGTCGCCGTGTTGCCTGCGTCTCCTTCGACAGATCAAGCACACCCGGAGCGGCAAGCTGCATCCGGGCCGCCAGCTCGAAATTCTCAATCCGGGTATCGAGTTCTGATTCACCCGGATGGTCCTGGCGGTAGGCGGCATTGAGCGATTGCAGGAAATCGAGGTTGGCTCGCTGTGCGCGCCGGGGCGCTGGACGCGACGGGTTCAGATAGTGAACGGGAGCCCCGCTGGTGCTGAATTCGACACCCTGGTAGAGCGCCGGAAGATAGGCATTGGCCCAAAGTGACTTTCCGCCACCGACATAACCGTTCGGATCACGCAACACGACGTAGGCGGGCAGATTCTGGTTTTCCGTCCCCAGTGCATAGCTGATCCAGGACCCCATTGTCGGCCGACCGGGGAAGATGTTGCAGGTGAGCAACATACTGAGACCTTCGGGATGATTGTTGTGTTCGGTGTGCATCGAGCGCACGAAGCACAAATCATCGACGATCGTACTGACATGCGGCAGGACATCGGACACGTCCATGCCGCACTCACCGTATTTTCGAAATCGAAACGGTGATGCAAGCAGCTTGTTCTCGTTGTCCGGCTGGTGGATTTCCACGCCATCTGGATGTGGTTGCCCAGCCAGGCGCGTCAGGGCAGGTTTCGGGTCGAACAGGTCCATTTGACTGGGCCCGCCGCTCTGGAGCAATTGAATGACGGCTTTGGCCGGCGGCGGAAAGTGCGACTCGCGAACGCGCAGATCATCAAAGACCGGAATCCGTTTGGCAGCGGTAGCTTGTGTGCCAACCAAATCGGCAACGGCAAGTTGTCCAAGGCCAAAACCCGAGAGACTCAGCATATTGCGACGGCTGAGGATTGGCATTGCACGCCTACGCAAAACTTCGTGTCGGGGTACATCCGATCCTCAATCATACCCGAACTTGGAACGTCGTGTCCGCAAGCATCGGACACGGCCNAGTGCGCCGACAGACGCGGTGTTTGCAAGTATCGGACCAGGCGANAAAGGCCTCGTAGCAAGCGCCACGTACCCCGAGTGNCACCGACCCGCGGACGACCCTGGAACACCGTATGTGATCACGCGGTATCGGAACTGCAATGCCAACCTGCGAACCCAGTTCCTGCGGATCATCGAGCTGCGTGCGGAGCTGGCGAGAGAATTCAGATCGTGGCGACGGTCTTCCGGTGCGTCCACCCACAACCGTCGTCGCCGTTTCTGGCAGCGACGCACACGCGCTGCGCGCGATGTCCGTCTGCGAGGTCCTGGCGATTTCCCGGCGGGTGTCCCGGTAGCGGATCATGTCCAACAATCGGCTGCACGCCGTCAGGAAATCCCACTTGGAAACGGAACTGAAATCGAGGTTTCAACGCGTGTGCCGGTGCGTGCGGAAATCGTAGCCGCGGAACCAGCCACGTGGCGGCGTCCATTTCGGTCCGGGTGCNGGGTCCTTGATCTTCAGGTCCGTGTTCGGTTGTGTTGGGTCGGTACCGTTGAGGTATTCTTCCAGGTTTGTATACCCATCTCCGTCGAGATCGCGGGAAGCCTCGTTGTTCGGATACCACACGACGTCATCATTGGGCGGTCCCTCATCGACGCTGTGGGGGTCCAGACCATACCTGTTTTGCCACTCATCTGGCATTCCGTCACGATTTGAATCTTTTCGTGGGGTCGCTGATTTCAGCTCGGGCCATCCCCCTACCTCATCTTGCGAGTCAATGATCTCCCCCGTACCGCGTCGAACTTGTTCAACCAGGCGTCGGTCGACAGCATCTCGTCGGAGAAGTAGCGCGCCTGCCTCGGCAAGGACCCGCTCGAAGGCTTTTCTCGCGGGCTGTGTCGAAGCCTGCGCCCAGGCAGGGATTGCATGAGGTGTCTTTCGTGGAAGCTGCTTGTCGCCCGGGAACAGTCGCTGTTGGTCCGCGTTGTCTGCACCCTCTAGCCAATTGCCATCGATGTACGGCCTGGGCCCTCACCACCAGAACACGCGCTGCGTTCGACCTCGTCGAATGTAGTTGCAGACATAGTTGAAGTTGCCCGACCCAAAGCCCTGCGCGTCGTAAATCACGTTGTTACGGAAATTGCCGATATCTGCGCTAATCGCCGGCGCGCGTTCGGTCAGGTGTGCGTAGAGATGGTGGTGAAAGCTTGCATTTTTCCCGCCGAGGATCGAACCGAATCCGTGCGGTCCCTTGTTGTGCGTGCTGTCGTTCAACGCCTCGCTGATCAAGCACCACTGAACCGTGTTGTGCGTGGAGGTGCCGATGTTGGGGATGGAAACCGTCTCATCACTCGCCCAGCTAAAGGAACAGTGATCGATGATTACATTGTGCGTAGAGGCCTCCTTGGTGCGTCCGGCGATCCAATCTCCCGCGTAGATCGTCAACACATCCGTGCTATAGGGATCGCCAAGTTTCGCCTTGCGTTTACCGACTTCATCGCCGGGGCGGAGCCGCAAATAACGGATGATGACTTCGCTGGTGCGGACAGCCACGCCATAGTTTTTCAGACAGATGCCGTCGCCGGGTGCCGACTGTCCGGCCAACGTCAAGAATGGCTTGTAGATTTGCAGCGAGGCTTTCAATTCGATCGTTCCCGACACGCGGAAAAGTACGGTTCTCGGTCCGCCTGGCTCGATCGCTTTCCGCAAGCTCCCTGCGATTGGGGCGTCCTGTTCCGGGTCGTAGTCGTCAAGCGTGGTCACCCAGCAGCACTCGGCCGTGCCGGCCCCCCGAGGTGTATTTCGCGAAACCCTCCGCACCCGGAAAAGCCGGGGCCCGCTTGAATCCCTCCTGTGCCGGGAACGCCATCAGCGCAAGTGGCGGCGCGCCCGCTGCCACCGCGGACGTGAGTACCGCGGACGCGAGCACCGCGGACGCGAGCAACAAGGCTCTGATCCTGAACGCACTCGTAAAGCATGTCATCGTTCGCTCTAATTATTCATGGTTTGGCTCTTGAGGATTGGGCTTTCGAGGTTCGGCTTCTTTTCGATTCGGTGGTTTCCCAATGCTGTTCGTCCGCGGGGCGTGGAGGAAGACACCGAAAAAGGGCTTTGCGGCATTGCCTCCTGTTTAGCGAAACCGGAGTGAATACAGGTCGGCGTCCCTGCGTACAAAACGCAATCGCACGTTTCCTGTGCGACCCCTTCGGTGTGCGGTTCCAGGCGCCACCAATATAGAGACTGACGCAGCGGCGTGCGGCAGCGTGGCGGGTGTAGGAACAGCACTTCCTGGGAGGCCCGCTGGCGGGAAGTTCCCCACGGGATATCCCGGTACAACTCACTTCTAGTTCGCTAGAATGTCGTCATGTTCGCATTGCTACTTCTTACCGTCACGATTGCCGAGCAACACTCAATCGAGCTGCGGGTCACATCACAACTTCCGTCAGCCAATATACCGTTGGACCCGATGGTCGACTTCGCCAAGATCATCCGCCAACGCCGACTACCAGGCGTGTTGGATCCCAACTCGATTCACGTTGTGAATCTGACGACCGGAAAAGCGGTTCCCCACGCCCGCACAGGTGATTTCGCCTATGGTGACAAGGGTCGCATCGAATGGGTGATTCGCGACCCAACGCACAAGCGTTATGGGATTCGCTTCAAAACGTCGAAGAAACGACCGCCGTTGCTCCCGCAACCCTACGTGCCGATGATCGGCAATGGTGATCTGCTGCGGTACAACGCCGCCCAGCCCCAACCCATTGCGTTGATCTATCACAGTGGACTGGTCGATCTCACGGGGGATGGCAAGCCCGATCTGGTCGGCTGTTGGAACTACGCCTATCGCCCTGGTGATCCTTGGGACGGAATTGTTTGTTACCCACGTGTTGGCAGTTCTAGCAAATTCGAATTCGGCGATTTAGTACGCATTCGCTATGTCGACAATGAGTCGTCTCGGGACTTCAAGCACTTCGACAANCAGGTTTACATGTGGTGCGACTTTGTGGACCTCAATCGGGATGGCCAAGTCGACATTGTTTACTCGCCCAGCGCAAAAGGAGTCGTGCGGTTTTACTTGAATTCCGGCAAGCGGGACGCGGGTGGCATGCCCATCTTTGTTGCCCAGCGAGACATGGCAATGCCGAGCTGGCCGGTGCGGGCGGCAGACATCGACGGTGATGGCGACGTCGATCTGGTGTCTGGCAATGGAGCCAGGAATTCGGAGACCGGAATTGTCAGCAAGGTCACCCTTTATGCCAACATCGCCCGGTCGGGATGGCCCCTGAAGCTGGATCAGGGCAGGTCGGTTGTGCTGGGCACCTCACCTTGTTTTTTTGACGTCGATGGCGACGGATTACGGGACGTCGTCTGCTTGCAGAGTGATCAAAGCGACCCGGGCCTGAATGGCTATCACGTCGGCTGGAAAAAGAACTTGGGCCAGGAGGGGTTTCGCTACGGCCCGACGCAGCTGCTCCCCGGAGTGAACTCGAAGCTATCCCAGCCGCGCGTCCTGGCCGCCGTCAACGACGGTCCCCACCGTGGCATCCTGGTGGGTGGTAATGTGTTTGAAACCGTGTCATTGTTTGTCCGGCACAAGACCGAGGGAGCCGAACAACCCGAGTCGAATCAGACCTCCCAACGGCGTTTCCGCTTGTTTGGTGAAGCCGTCTCGCGTTCGGCCGTCATGTCGCTCAGCGATCAGTCGGCACCGTTCGTATGCGACTGGGACAACGACGGTGACCACGACTTGCTCGTCGGGGGNGGCTATGGTTGGCCACGAATCGTCATCAACCAGGGAACGAAACTGCGACCGGCGTATGGACGAGCTCAACTGATTCGCTCGCAAGGCAAACCAATTCGTTTCCTGCGCAACCAGATTCTGGGTCCNCCCAGNAGCTGGCACGACATGGGTTACCCATTTCCCGCNTTTGTCCGCTGGGACGACGACCAGCTGCCGGACCTCATGGTTCCCAACGAGACCAATCGCATCTTTTGGTACAAGAACATGGGCACCTTGGGCCAACCACAGTTCGGCAGACAGCGCCAAGTGATCGTTGACGAGTACCCCGACTCGCCGCAAAAGCGAACGCATACCGCCCAACTCGTTGCCAAATCACCGCATGTTTACCCAACAGACAAAACGCAACCNTTCTACTGGCGCACGGGGGCGGCATTCGGCGATTTCAACGGTGACGGCCTGACGGACGTCGTACAGAGAGCGTGGAGCAAGTACAGTTTCACTCGCTTTCTACGGTACCGAGACAAGGCTGGAGAATTGCGGATCCGTACCGACCGAACGTTGCGAGCAGGTGAGAAACAGTTTCATGGCGCGCGCGTCAACGTGGTGGACTGGAACGGCGACGGCAAGCAAGACATTGTGTACAGCGCGGCAACAAACCGGCGGGGGAGCGACACGATCTTTCTGGTTTTGAATCGGGGCAGCAACCGCGAGCCGAAATACGACGCAGCGAAGCCCCTGCGTCATTTTGGCAAGCCCATCTACATCACGCGCCATGGTCCCCATCCCTGGGCAGGTGACTTCGACAATGATGGCCAAGCGGACCTGATTTGCTACACCGAATGGAGCGTCTATCCATTCTATACGCATGCGGCACTGACCATGCAGGAAAGACCCGCATACATCCTCAGTCAGCCAGTCACTGCGAACGAAGATTAGTGGCCACAGTCAGCGGTTGCCAAGGGTAGAAATATTCAGCCGCGCTGTGCACAGAAGCGACGTTGTTCCGGGCGCCGTCATCGCCATCCACACCTTCGGCAATCTCGTAAACCTCCACCTCCACTACCTGGTCTCGGATGGCTCCCTCGGGACCGCCCGGAAATCAAAGTTCCTATCAGTGAGAGTTAGCTGGCGCAGCTTACTATGGCACCGCTTTCCTCAGGCGCATGACAAAATTCGCAGCCTCACTGCGGATCTGGTCATACCTTTGTGGCGTGACCTCCGCGTAGGGATTGACAAAGTCCCTGCCGTTCACGGGGTCCTGGAACCGTTGCGGCAAGTGATGCCATACGACCAAAGACTTCAGGGTCTCGAACCACTGGTTCACCTCGCCGACCACGGCCGGATCGGCGTCGGGCGCGGCCGCGGTATCTCGCAGCAGTTGCAGGTAGCGAAAGTCGTCAACCCCTTCACGCCGTGCTTCCCACCCAATCGTGGGAATCGGGCCTTTGGCCCCAGGGAGCGCCCGAGTAAACGAAAGTTGGCCAACCGTTACAGCAGATGGCACAATTCCAGTGCCGTTGGGCTGCACAGTGTCAGTGTAGTAATCACTATGGCTATGTGTATAAGCCCAGACGAAATTGCCCTTCACACCTGAATTCCAGGAAAACAGGCCCGCATAGCAGCGCATATAAATTGGCGAATAGCCGTGCGTGTGGCAGTCGTAGGTCCACAACTCGCTGCCGGCTTCTTCGACAACCTTCTTGACGTACTCGTGCATCTCAGGCGGGACCACCACCGTTTTGGCAAAAGACGGGGCCAGGGCCCGGATCGCGTCTGTATGGGTGAAGGCCGTGATGAACTCACAGCCGGCTTCGACCCAGGGCCTCATGACCTCAATGATGGCCTCAAAATTATCTTTTGGCTCGTCGTAGCCATACACGAGAATGTGGGGCCAATCGTTGCGCTGCTCGAGCCGGCGCAATTCCGCCAGGATCTCTGCCGCTCTGGGGCGCAGCTTTTTGGCATCCCACTGAGCGGATAGGTGCATCACCGGCTGAGTGCCATCCAGCAAGCCGGCTTCAGCCATCATCGTGAACTTCTCGGTCATCTGCGCCTCATTGAAGTTCCCGTCGGGATCCCACAACGCGGGCCGAGCGACGGTGACGCTGTTCATGCCATGGGCGGCCATGTCCTCGTAGTACATCCGCTCGTATTGGGGGCCGGAATAGTCTTTGGGAAACCGGTGCGGAAAGTCAAAGTACATTCCGAAGGCAATGTCGGGTCGAGGCAGAACAAAGTCACGGACGGTAACCTGCAGCGGCAGCTCGATCTCCTGGCCGTTGGCCGTGATGCGAACCACACCACGATGCACACCCGGCGCTGCCTGCACCGGTGCCTGAATCGTGAGCCAAAAACCCACCGTCTTGCCTCGTCTGGCTAGACCGTGGCCTGTTCGTACATCTACTTGCTTGTGTTCGGCCTCGGGGAACAGATAATAAGGCAACTTCACTGGCTGCTTCTTCAACAGTCGTTGGTCCTCCCCTGTTGAGGTGGGGATCGTCAGATCTCGAGCCGAGTACAGAAACCGGTAAGCTTGCACTGGCAGGTCCAGTTCCACAGTCAACTTCACCGGCCCGAGATCTTTCAGGGCGTGAACCCCGACTTGGAGCGACTCATATTCGCCCCGGGCTAATGCACAGCTAAGCTCATCAACAATCTGCTCTCGGGTGGGCGCGAAGACATCGAACATCGGCCTCATCCAGTGGTCGGCGCAGACCACAAAGCCCTGCGCTTTTTCCTGAGCTGTCCATTGCGGCGCCTTGTTGCGCTGCACCGCAGACTCCACCGGTGATTGGGCCNTCTGCGCGGCCAGTGACCCCGCACAAATAACCACACAAACAGCAACTCGCGTTGTCCTTAGCAACATCATCCAACTCCCTTCTCTCTTCATTGAGAGACTGTTCTCAAGCCTATTGACCGAACTTTCCCATTTGAGCCCTCAGATCGATCTCTCTGATCTCTGTNACACCCTTCGGTTCCGTAGTAGGCTCAAAATCGAAGGGTGGGAACGTGCCGAAAAGGTCGTCTACANCCGTGTTTAGGAAGTAANTCACTGCGTTTGCAGACGCTTGCAGACTATCGCATTNTCATGCGGTTTCAAGTGGTATCTGGGCCCTTAAAGTGGTAGCAGTGGCAACGGATTTTCTCCCGCTCCGAATCCGATCTAGCCTGGGCTCTAAGGTGAGCGCCAGGGGGATTAGTGGGGAGAATTGGCGGGCGGGTGATGAACAAGTAGGCACACCTCACCTTCAAGCAACCCACGGGAAGCGCGCTAACGCGCACATCCCTGCCGAACCCTGAAAAAGAGTTTTTTTATCCCCGAACTATCTTCAGCACGGCGTCCACGACGCTCTCGCCTGAACGTTCAAAGGTGCGTGGGACGGGACCGAGCGTCCGCACCACCCTGGAAAAGTCTGGTAACGAAAACGACGATCGCCATTCCCTCCCCGAGGTGAGTGCATCACGTCGCACTCCGCGGGCTAGTCGCCGATGCGGCGATAAATGTCACGCAACGGGTCGAGTGCCTTGCCGTCAATTTTCCATAACCCCATCCAGCGTTGCGTCTTGCCGTCATCGGAAAGATGACGGATGGAAGACCCCGTGATCTCCTGTCCGTCCCCGGTGCTGCCGGTTGTGTGGTAGTGCCACTCACCGTCCTTTTTATAGACAAGGTGGTTCCAGACGTTGCCACCCGAAGATACCCACCGGTCCTTGATCTGCCGGGCGCGGGCGTCGTAATGCGCCATGAACGTGGCCGAACCGGGGCCACCATAGAAACGCCCGAGCAGGACTTTTCCCCCTTCACCGATGGTCCATTCCACGTAGGTGGTGACCTTGTCGCCTTTCTTGCCGAATCCCGGCCAGTCGGTGATCCAGATGACCTCTCCGATCCAGCGGCCCTTCATCGCCTGGCAAAACTCCTTGAAATCTTCCGGGCTGGACTGCATCTTCTGGTTGTCGTCCGCGGCAAGCGCCGTCGCACTGGAACCAGTGGACGTAACGAACAAAAGACCAAGCAGGTAGGATGTTGTCAGTGCGACTGTCGGGATCCAGCTTTTCATCGGTGGTGTCCTTCGGGAACAACGGTTGTCAATGGGATCTGGGCCAGGATTCTGAAACGCCGTGCCAGGACGTGCGCTCTGGGCCCGGCGAGTGTGGTGTCGTATCCTTCGTTGCGTCGGATGGATCCCAGCGCGCGAGAGCGCCTGTTAGCAAGAAAATAAAATAGTGGTGAACGCCGATGCGTTACACAACCCGACTGGGGCCCAGATTGCCGGGAATTCTTTGACCGGATATGGCGCGGACAGCCGGGCCACGCGACCCCTCGCGCATTTCGCGTGCCGTTGGAGTCTCTCATGAGACTATAAAATGTGGTGCTCTCTTCAAAGTTCTCCCGTGCTGCATCCCAAAAGAAAAAGCTACCCCTATGGGATAGCTTTTTTGAATCGAACGCTGTTACAGAGCCCACCCCCATGATTGATCGATACGGTCTTACTTCGAACAGGCCTGGTTGAATTCTCGGCGCATGACGGTTCCGCCGTCATAACGGAAGAATCCACCATCGTCGTAGCTCAAGCCGAACAGGTCGCCGTTGTAAACGCTCAAGTGCACAACCCCCATATCGGACCGCCGTTATTCACGATCGGACTCCTCGGCAAGTCACGTTACACGGGTACTGCGCTCCAGGCCCCCGCTAGGCGATTGACGGGTGTGGCACGGGGGACACGCTCGGGCTCTGGAACGTTTCCCTTACGCGGTCTCGCGGCGCGCTCTTTGCTGGCCTGCTCGCGCCCCGCGACCGGCAACTGAGCCTCGGCACCTACGATCACGTCCGCCTGGAAGACCGGCAACAGGCGATCGCCCGCTTGCGGCTTCCGAGCGTGGAGTAACGGAGAACTGGCGTGCCGCTTGCTCGCCAATTGTCATCCGGCTTGCACGGAATTGCAGTAATTCGTTTGCAGTAATTTGCAGTGGCGGGAGGCAGCGCGCCAGAGGGGCGAAAAGCGCTGCGGGGCGAAAACAGGCCCGGCACCGGCCGGCAGCGAAGCGCCCCCTCAAGGACTCGAACAATCGAACCTACTGATTAAGAGGCAAGAGTCGCAGTCACGACAGGTAGTTCCATTCCCCTTGTCTGGCAACAACTTAACGCACGTTGTGATGATTGCAATCCTGCGCACCACTGCCCACGACTTTGCACTGGTTTTTGTATCGAACCGTAGTCTTTCCGTAATCCGAGTTTTTGGGGGCGTTCGAGTTCAGCGGTGGCCAGGTACGCCATCGCCCAGTACCGGGATGACCGGTGTGTGGGGACACCTCAGCGCTCACGCGACCTGTTTGCGTCCCGGGCGAAGAAGCGGGGCGGTTGCACGATCCGCTCGCTCGGTATTCCCGATGGACCGAGCGACGAGTGGGCGGAGTGCCTGATCGACAACCGCCGCACGCCTGTACCGGACCAGGTGTCGTTTCGCCTCGACTTTCCGCGTTGGCTGGCCACTCAAACGACTCCCAACAGGCGGATCGTGAAGCGATTATCGCTGGGGTTCTCTACCGCAGAGGTGGCCCGCAAGTTCCGGATGTCCACGTCGCGGGTCTCGCAGCTTCGACGTCAGCTCGCGTGTTCGTCGCATGTTTTTGTCGGTCAGCAGTGTGCCGCCTGGCGTGGATCGTCATGTCACCCAAGGCAAGACAGCTGCA
>PADE01000282.1 GCA_002702965.1 Planctomycetaceae bacterium | reverse complement strand
CCCTCTGCCGAGTAGTGCAGGTCATTCTTAATGATCTTCCCCTTGCGGTTGCGACCGTCGTTCAAATCATCGGTGTCCACCCAGCCGGCGCGGGGGTGCGCGGTCGCCACCGCGACTTGAATCTCGCGGACCATTGTCCAATGACCGTAGCGCTTGTTGGCCAGGTCAAAGTCGCTCAAACGCCCGATGACGACATTCAGGTCCGGACGCTGCAGGTCGTCGCCGACTTGCTGCAACAAGCCCTTCAAACTGTCCGCGTAGACCGCGCCGTGTCGTTCGCGCGCATCGCGTTCGCCCTGCATCCAAACGAACGTCACCGAGGCAAGCTTGACACCGCGGGTGGCAGTCTGGACTTTGGTAAGCAATCGTCGATAAAGATCGCCGTTGTTCTTGGGTGGGTCCCCTTTGGCCGGCTTCCACTTCTTATACCAGCGCCGGATCGGCTGGCCCCCGTGGGCGTCTTTGACCACGATCACCTCGCTTTTCCCGAATGCAGCCACCACCGCGGGGGTGAAGGACTCTGGCGGCCGCAACCCCGCCATATTCGATTGACCCGAGAGGATAAACAGGTGTTTCCCCTCGCCCCCGGAAGGGGGCGGGTCGAGGGCGTTTACCGCTGGCGGAAGCCCGATCACGAGGGCAGCAATCAGAGTTCGAATCATGGTGCACCAAAGAGGGAGTCCGCGTTTTCCGAGTGCCCGCATTGTACCGTCCCCTGCGGTGCAAACGAAGCGTCTGGACCGTCAACCACCAGGCGCGTGGAGGCCCGGGACCAAAACGCCGCCGGGGCGCCGCCCTTTACGGGGGTTGTGGAGTGCGAGGACCGTTTTCCTCGCCCGGATTCACCTGCGCCTGGATCTTCTGCTTGGCCTGCGGCCAAAGCTCCCGCACCTCGGGCGGGGCGGTGAGGTACGCATAACCGAGGGGATGCTCTCCCAGATGTTGCACCACTCTTTTGTCTTTTCCCGCGCCCAACGTTGCCCCCGCGGACAGCCGCTTTTTCGAGAACCAAACTTGTACCGTGGTAACGTCCCGTTTGAGCGCGGTGCGGTTGTGTTGAAAAAGGATTGCGGTACCAGAGAGCGAAATCCGCCAGCCTTTGGGAGTTACCCGCAGCATGCGGACCAGGATGCTCTGGAGTGGCGAGAGTCGTCCACCCCCCAGGGAAATCGCAAGCGTATTGGAGGCGGGAATCGGGCTCGCACCGAAGGCCACCCGCTGGCCTCGGAAACGGATCGCGTAGCGACCCGGCTGCGCAAGCAGGTATTGACGGGTGACATCGAGCTGGGCGACGAGCGTGACCGTTTCCCCCGGCTTAATCGTCCTCGCATTTCCGGCCGTCTGGAAATCCCCTGCGATGTACCTCACGGGTCCTCCCTCGGGGCCCTTGATGACCAACGAGTGATTGACCGCCGCCTGTTGGGCATCGTAACGCTTGACGGTGCGACTGGTGTTCCTCAGTTCCAGTCGGACCAACAGCGGTTTGCCAACCGCCGGCTGGGTGGTCCGCAGCGTCAGGCGGGTTTGCAGCCCGTCACGCTCACGGCCCCAGGCGATGGCTGGCGCGGCGGACGGCGGATCGGTAGCCGAGTCGCGCTCCGGTCGCGCCGGTTGTCGCATCGGACTGCTGGGCGCGCAGGGGGATGCGGCGGGCGTCGCGCAACAGGCGGCCATTGCCAACAGGCATCCAAATCCGCACCGGCGTCTCATGCGGGCCTCCCTGGGTTCGGCTGACGCCGGGACCCACGCGGGGCATCAGTTCAGCCCATGGGGTAGGCGAAAACCTTTGACACGGGTCTCAATCACCCACACCGATGATTCGCCCACCATGTAGAGTTTGTTTCGAAAGAACGTGCAACTAACCGGGTACTGCGGGCACCAAATGGTACCCACGTAGATACCCGTCTGGTCGAATACCTGAACACCCGACAACGTGCAGACGTAGAGTCGCCCGTCTTCGTCGACCGCCATGCCGTCGGCGCGCGAATCAAATCGTTGCTCTGGATCCGGGGCATCCAATACATCGCCGGTCAGGTGGAGCATCGCGAACTTGCGGCGATTGCGTAGCGTCCCATCCGCGTTGATGTCGTATGCCCAGATAAAGTTGGCACCGGGCCGAAACCAGGTGTTATTCACATAGAATGTCTTGCCGTCGGGTGAGATCTCGACCCCATTGGGCATCGCGTACTGCCCGGCTGGGATGACCACTTTGGCGCTGCCGTCGGGACCGACGTAGTAAACCTGTTTGCCGGGCTGGCTCTTGGTGGTCTCGGGTGTGAACTGCGGATCACTTACATACATCCCACCGCGGCCATCCATGACCAGATCGTTGGGTCCGTCGATGGCCTTACCGTTGACGGAGTCGAGTACCGTGCGGACCACTTTCCCGGACCCGCGGTCCATCTCGACCACGCGATGTCCAAACATATCGCAGACCAGCAAGTTGCCGTTCGCCGCCGCGATCGTGCCGTTGGTTTGCAGGCCTCGCGCGAGCACCTCGTACTTCCCGTCCGGCTGCATCCGAATCAGTCGGCTCTTCTCCGGGGCGCCCGTCCAGTCCCCGTTTCGATGGTCGCGAAAATGCATGTCGGAGAAATAGAGCGCACCGCGCAGCCAGGTAGGTCCCTCGGCGAAGGTAAAACCATCGGCCAGTTTGATCGGTTTGGAGCCGGGGGCGATCACCTGCTCGTACAGCGCGGCCTGTTGATCGGCACGCTCGATATAGTCGGGCCGAACGGGCCAAAAGACATCTAGCGCATCGGCACCGTATTCACTCAACTCTGCCGAATGGGCCATGCCCCCGGGTTGGAGTACAACGTCCTGACGCTTACCGCTCATCGCATAACCGAGGTCCATGATCCCTTCGACGAGCTCCCCGCGAAGCGTGATCATCAACTGATCCTCGGGATGGATGTGTAGCGGAAAGGAACCCAAGGGGTCCATGCGCACCAAACTGAGCATCAGGTTTTTGCCCCAGATCAATCGCGAATGGGCACTGCTGCGGCGGTACGACCGCGTCCTGTCGGGCAGCGTGATGCCCGTCCATTGGACCTCCATCAGATTGTAGACCTGACCCGGTTTGACCGACGTACGTTCGATTCCCTGATCGGGAAAAGTGACGTCGGCTCCGGGTGGCAACTTCACGTCGGCCATCTTCAAGTGGTCGACGCGCACCGGAGAAAAGACATCGAGTACCGCCGCCCCGCGCGGACCCGCGACCAGGGACCGACGCGTACCGGGGGTGAGGTAGATGAATTCGTCCCGCGACAGGGTCAGCGAACGGCCCTCGACTTCACACGTCAGCGAGCCCTCCCGGACCAGCGTAATGGCTTCACCGACGAGTCGCTCTGCCGGGTAGCGGGCTCCTGGTTTCAGCGCCAACTGTTCCAGGAGCGCTCCCTGTCCCCAAGCCAGGGTGGCGCTGATCTGCGGGGTGATTTGGATGACCGGTAGGTCCGCCGACTCGTACACCCGACCGGGCTGCTGCTTCAAGACCACGTCGGTCTGGGGAATTTTCCGGTCCCGTGTCTTGAGGTCGAATTGGCGGACCACGGCCGCGTTGCGGAGTCTCCACAGCTCCTGTTTTTCTTCGCCGCAGAGGCAGGTCGGACCGACCGCGGCCAAGGACAGCGCGATGGCGATCGGGCGGATCACATGTTGTCTCATAGCGAGGCTCCCAAAGATCGAGTCGTGTCACGATCGAGACCAGTAAGCAAGCGCCCGTGGTTTTACCGCATCTGCAGGCTCTAAGCCAGCGAGTGGGAACGCTCGTTGGGGCATCCTCTGGGAAGCCCCGGTTCCCCGCCCCCNCGGAACGTCGNGTGCCCNCNGTCGAGAGACCGCGGGGGAGCCAATGACGGTCCGGCCGAACTGCACCGTTCGCCCCCGACGGTCGTTGGAGCCCGGCTGTGTGACGGTGGTGTATTCTGGTTTCCGGACGCCGACCCGGAACGGATGGCCAAGGAGGCGACATCGATGGGTACTCCACAGCGTACCCCCTCTGGTTGCCCCTGATCGCCCCATCGTCAATCAGGGTGCGGACCGGATTTATGGCCCCCGGGAGGGACGAATCTGATCCCCGACGGGCCGCTCGAGAAGGTGACCGGCCGTGGCACCCCGCAGGGGTGGTTCGACGATGAAGGCCTCGCCTCGTCCGACGAACAGGTTCGGCATGCTGGTCGGAATTCACTCCGCGTGATGGGGAGAGGGACACAGAGGACTTCTCCGGTCCTCGGCCGGGGGCCGTGATCCCCTTNCGGGAGAATTGGATCTACCGACTGTCGNCCTGNGTAAAGGCCACCGAGNCAGTCTTCTCCACCGACGGCCGATGCCGGGCGGAAATGGTAGTGCAGCGNCTTGCCACCCCAGGAGGTCTTGATCAGTAGGATCGGGCCGTCGAACTGCCGTTGCAGGCGAGCAACTCGCCAACGACCGCCGCTCGTTGACCGCGGCGTCGGTGATCCTTTCGTCCCCGCCGCCGGTGATTCTTTGGTCCGCGGCCGCGCCACCTGACCCGGCCCCTCATTAGGGCCGCTGTCGCCCCTCATCCATTCATTTCTGTCTCCCTGCGCAGTAGGCTGTGTGCACCACAGGTCGCGGCCNCGGCAACCCATCATCGGCCGCGACACCGGGACGCCGTAGGCCTGCGGCGGCGATCGCGTGTTTGCTCGATCTCTGTAACCCCCTCACAGCGGAACTCTCAAATGAACGATGCAGCAGCGTCACGTCGCGGTTTTCTCAAATCATCCACGGCAGCCATGCTGACCGCGGGCGCGGCTCCGGCGATTCTGGGGGCGGTCGACAAGTCGGGCTCCAAACCGAAAGTAATCGGCCCAGTGGGGCACCGCTACGAGGTCCATCACGATTGCATGCAGCGGCCCGATCACATCCGCTGGCAAGATACCCATGGTGTCGCCGTCGATGCGGAGGGGCTGATCTACGTCAAGCATCGGACGAAAACCGCGGAGGTGATGGACGCGGTCGTGGTTTTCGACAGCGAGGGGAAATATGTGCGATCGTTTGGTCGGGAGTTTCACGGCGGGGGACACGGGATCGACATTCGCCTAGAGAGCGGCGAGGAGTTCCTCTACCTGTGCGACAACAAGGGCTACATCGCCAAGACCACGCTCAAGGGAGAGCAGATCTGGCGCCAAACGGCACCAGCGGTCGACGTCTATGCCGGAGCCAAGCCGTTTATCCCGCAGACGCCTGGCAACTACGACAAGGGGACCAAGTTCAGTCCCACCAACATCGCCTTCGCTCCCGACGGCGGCTTTTACGTCGGCGACGGATACGGTTCGCATTACATCATTCGTTACGATCGGGATGCGCAGCCAGTGGGCTATTTTGGCGGTCCCGGGACCGGGCCGGGAATGTTTCAAACACCCCACGGTCTGTGGTGGGATGACCGTCCGGGGCGCGATCCCGGACTGGTTATTTGCGACCGCGCCAATGCCCGGCTGCAGTATTTCACCGCCGAGGGAAAATACACCGGTGCCATGAACGAGATGCTCTTTCCGGCCGATATCGACACGCGGGGTGAGGTGATGGTCGTTCCCGATTTGCACGCCCGCATCACGCTGCTCGACGCGCACAATCGGGTGATCGCCCATTTGGGTGATGACCCGNAGTGGCGGCAGCAGGTGTTGGCGAACAACCTGGCGTTGCGGAAGGATCCGCAGAAGTGGGAAAACGGCCGTTTCATCCATCCCCACGACGCCTGCTTTGATCATCAAGGGAACCTGTACGTCGCCGAGTGGGTCGCCATTGGACGCGTCAATTTCCTGCGACATGTGGGTTAGGTCGCAGGGTGGCCTCCTCCCGGTCGCCCGGTAACCCGTCTGACCCGTGGGCAAAGCGCGCGCCGAGCACTATGCTGCGCTGCCATGCCTGCTCCCCACCGCCCAATCGTTCCCGAGACCCATTTTGCCCGTTTCGAAAACTGGCTCGCGATGGAAGGCGAGGCGGAGCGAGAACGTCTCGTCGAACGTCGCCAGGTGCAGTCGTCGGCCGACGCCGAAGCGGGGGGTGAGACGTTGCTCGACATGGTCGTGGCCAGCCACGCGTCCGGCCTCGGCGGGCGTTATCTGGTGACCTTTCGCAAACGTCGCACGCGAGACCGCCTCCCCTGGCACCGCTTTAAGGTAGGCAGTCCCGTTATGCTCTCACCTCGTGATGCGGGCCGCCCGCTGCCTGGGATTGTGAGTAGTCGCCGCAACGACAGCCTGGAAATTGCCGTCGATCACTGGCCAGAAGGGGACCGGTTTCGGATCGATATGACCCCCGACGAGGTCACCCGCAAGCGCCAGCTGAGTGCGATGCAAGAGGCGGCGATTGCAACTGGACGCCACGGCCAGCTGCGTGACCTATTGCTGTACCACCGAGCACCGACGTTCCGCCCCCAGCCCGCTTTAGAGCGTCCCAAGCGGCTCAACGAATCGCAGTGGCAGGCGGTCCAGTTCTCGATGTCCGCCAACGATCTGGCCGTCATCCACGGTCCCCCGGGAACGGGAAAGACGACCACGGTGGTGGAGGTCATCCGGCAGGCAATCGCGGCCGGTGAACGAGTGCTCGCCTGCGCGCCAAGCAATACGGCGGTCGATAACTTACTCGAGAAACTGGTCGAGTCGGGAGTCGACGGAGTCCGCTTGGGACATCCCGCTCGGGTGCTCAAGGGCGTCCGCAGCCACACGCTCGACGCGCGGGTGCAACACCACCCGGCGCAAGGGGTGATCGCTGACATGCTTCGAGAGGCCGATCAACTGGAGCAAAGGTCAAGCCGCTATACCCGCGTTCGCCCGCCCCGCGGTCACAAGTCCCGTCAACGGCAAGAGGCCCGCGCGCTGCGCCGGCAGGCGCGCACGATGGAGCGGAAAGCCGTCGCCGACGTCTTGTCCGGCGCGCAGGCGATTTGCGCCACCGTCAGTTTCGATTTCGGTCTCCTGGAGGGCGAGCGCTTCGACCTACTCGTGATCGACGAAGCCTGTCAGAGTGTCGAGCCCGGCTGTTGGGTGCCGCTCCGGTTTGCCCGCCGGCTCGTGCTGGCTGGCGACCACTGCCAGCTCCCGCCAGCGATTTTGTCGCAGGCAGCCGCCCGCGAGGGGTTCGGCGTGAGCCTCATGGAGCGGCTGGTGGACGCACTCGGCCCGTCGATTACATCTCAACTGACTGTGCAATATCGGATGCACCAGCAGATCATGGAGTTTTCGTCAGACGCGTTTTACGACGGAAAGCTGACAGCCCATTGCTCGGTCGCGGATCATCGGCTGCCCGATTTGCCATCGGTAGACGGCGGGGCCGTCGACGATCGTCCTGTCCTGTTTCTCGATACCGCTGGGGTGGGTTGGGAAGAGGAATTGGAGCCCGGGGGATTGAGTCGGCTCAACCCCGGCGAGGGGAGACTCGTTCTCGACCAGGTGACCACCTTATGCGACGCCGGCGTGCACCCGCGCGACATCGCGGTGATCGCACCCTACGCGGCACAGGTGCGGTGGCTGCGGCACCACGCCGAACAGGAACAACTCGAAGTCGACACCGTCGACGGTTTTCAAGGGCGCGAGAAGGAGGCGGTGGTTATCAGCACCGTGCGATCAAATCGAGATGGTGAAATCGGCTTTTTGGCGGACGAGCGCCGCATGAACGTAGCGCTCACACGGGCGAAACGAAAGTTGATTGTCATCGGGGACAGCGCCACGCTCGGGACGAGTGATTTCTTTCAGAAGTTGCTGGCATGGTTCGATTCGATTGGGGCGTACCGGTCGGCGTGGGAAATTGGGTTGGATGACTAACGCGGCGGCGCCCGTCCATCGACAGCTCTCGGAGCGCGGTCTTCAAAACTCTCGCGGTTGAGGCTGACCCGCCTAGGTGGTGAGGCTAAACTGAGCCTATGAAGCTCCCCTGCCCTCCTATCGTGGCCCTGCGAGCATGGCCGATCGCGGTCTGTTTAGTGGGAGCGTTACCGGCGCCGGCCGGCGCCGACGGCGACACAGAATTTTTTGAGAGGCAGGTGAGACCGCTGCTCGCCAGACATTGTTTTGTGTGTCACGGGGCGAAGAAGCAGGAATCGGGCCTGCGGCTGGACAATGCAGCCGCCGCGCTGAAGGGTGGCGTCAGCGGAGTGGCGATCGTCCCCGGCAACCCCGATCAGAGCCCGTTGATCGCGGCGATTCGGCGGGATGGAGAACGGTCGATGCCCCCCGAAAAGGGCTTGAGCGAGATGGAAGTCGCCATCCTTGTGAAGTGGGTCGCCAGCGGGGCCCGTTGGCCCCACACGCAGGCCGGCCCTCCGCTCCGTTCCGGCGCGATCAGCGAACACGATCGCCGTTTCTGGTCGTTTCAGAGGGTGGCGGATCCTCCCGTCCCGAAGGTCGCGGACGCCACCTGGTGTCGCTCGCCCATCGATCGGTTTGTCCTGGCGCGGATCGAGTCGGCCCGGCGGGAACCTATGCCCCGGGCCGAGCGACGGGTGCTGATCCGGCGCGCGTCTCTCGATCTGATTGGCCTGCCACCCTCCCCTGAGGAAGTGAGTCGGTTTTTGGGGGACGTCGCTCCGGATGCTTGGCTGCGGGTGGTCGACCGGTTGTTGGCCGCTCCCACCTACGGCGAGCGCTGGGCGCGGCACTGGCTCGACGTCGTACGGTATTGCGATTCACGCGACGCGCGTCACACCGGCCAGCCGTACGACGTGAACGAGGCCTGGCGGTACCGCGATTGGGTGGTCAACTCGCTCAACCGCGACCGGCCGTACGACCAATTTGTCCGTCAGCAGATTGCCGGCGACTGCCTACCACTTTCCGCATCCTATCGCGACACCACCGAGGGGCTTATCGCCAGCGGCATGCTGGTTATCGGTGAGTGGGGTTCCGGAGACGCCGACGCAAAAAAGATGCTGACCGACATGGTCGACGATCAAGTGCACGTCGTCAGCCAGACGTTCATGGGCGTATCGCTCAGCTGTGCGCGATGCCATGACCACAAGTTCGATCCTTTCTCAACAGACGACTACTACCGCCTGGCCGGCATTTTCTTCAGCACCCAGATCGCCACACCCCGCACCGACGCCCCCTTGATGCGGGTTCCGCTGATGGCGTTAGCCGACCGCGTGAAGCGTGACCGGCAGCTGAGTCGGATCACCGAGATCGAAGCCAGACTGCGTCGGTTGGACGATCAGCGACGAGACGCTTTGCGTCAGCGGCTTGCGTCCCAGACATCCCGTTACCTGACGGCCTTATGGGAATTCGAACAGGGACGGACGCCCATGTCGAAGGGCGCCGCTCTGACCACAGAAATGTCCGCGTTCTGCGATGCCCACCAGCTCGAACCGGCGGTGTTTTCGGCTTGGTTTCGGGCGGTCGGAGTCTTCCTCGACCGCGGCGATCTGCTGACCCGGGGAGTTGCCGACTTCTCCGCCAAGGGAGTCTTCGCCTGGAAGTCGGACGATCCGCAGCCGCTGGTTGTGTTCAATACCAACACCCACGAGGTGCGGATTCCGGGCGTGTTGCCGCCGCGCTCGATCGCCGTGCATCCCACGCCCGATTCAGGTGTGGCGATCGCGTGGCGCAGTCCGCTCGAGGGCGAGGTCGACATCTCGGGAGATGTCAGCGATGCCCACACCGGCGGAAACGGCGTTGAGTGGGTGTTGGAACACCAGCGCNGGAGCCAGTTCGAACGTCTCGCTTCCGGCGCCATCGGCCCGGGAGACGGCGCGCCGCTGGCCGGTGCCGCCACGCACCTGCGCCGTGCGGTCCGCGCAGGTGATCTGCTGCGGCTGATCATTTTTGCGAAGGACAACGATCACAGTTGTGACCTGACGAGACTCGTCTTGCGGATCGTCGAAGCCGGCGCCGGTGGGCGCCAATGGAGTCCGGAACGGGATTGCATCGCCCATCCGTCGGAGGGGAACCCACACCCCGATGCCTACGGTAACGCCGGGGTCTGGCTCTGGTTGCATATGTCACGGCGGGCGACGTCCCGCGCGGTGGATCGAGGGCCCCTGGCGGCGTTGCAGGGATGGTTTGACGCCGCGGCAAAAGCGACGCTCCAGGGCGGCCGGGTTGAGGTGCAGCGCGCGGCGAACGCCATTCAGGAGAGGCTGAACCGCGCCGCCCGCTCAGGGGACCGCACTGCGGACACGGCGGCCATGCGACTGGCGGCTTGGCTGCGGGCCCCCGATGGGTTGATCAACAACGAGCTTCCGCTGGCCGCCGAAGGCGATGCGAAGGTGGAGCGGGATACCCTCGTCGCAGAGCGCGATGGAATGCGCGCAAAGGTCAACGATGCGCCCCGCGCGCTGGCCGCGCAGGAGGGGGGGGTGCCCGAGACGGTTCACGCTGGTTTTCAGGATGCCAAGATTCACATCCGCGGGGACTACCGACGACTGGGTGCGGTGGTCGCTCGGGGGGTGCCCGAGATTCTCGCTGGAGACACTCCACCGACGATCTCGCGCGGCAGCGGGCGGATCGAACTGGCCCGCTGGATTGCCAATCCGGACCATCCACTCACACCCCGGGTGATGGTCAATCGGATTTGGCAACACCACTTCGGCGACGGTATCGTACGGACGCCCGGCGATTTTGGTCGTCAGGGTGCGCGGCCCACTCACCCCTTGTTGCTGGACTGGCTGTCCCGCAGGTTTGTCGAGTCGGGATGGTCGATCAAGGCCTTGCACCGGCGCGTGATGTCGAGCGCCGTCTACCAGCAGTCTACGGGCGCTGGTGCCGCCGCGCCGAACGGACTGCCCGATCCGGACAACCGGCTCTTCGCACGGACTCGGACTCGGCGGTTAGAGGCGGAAGTGATTCGGGACAGCTTGTTGTTTGTTTCGGGGCAACTCGACCGCCGCATGGGCGGTCCCTCCGCGCCGCGGTATCCCGGCGGCTATTCGAGGTCGGAACGCAAAACACCCGATTTTTCGAGTTCCCGTCGCACGCTCTATTTGATGACCATCCGGGGAGAGTACACCGACGGACCGTTTGTACTCGATGCGGCGAACCCGAATCGACTGGTTCATCGACGGTCCACCTCGACGACCGCGCCGCAAGCGCTACTGTTGATGAACGACCCTCAGGTGCGGTCGCTCGCGAGGGCCCTCGCTCAGCGCGTCGTGCAAATGGAGCTGGGAAGTTTTGCGGAACGCATCAGGACACTCTATCAACTGCTTTACGCGCGACCTGCCGAGGTGCGCGAGATCGAGACCGGGCTGGCGTTTCTCGATGCCAGTGAACACGTCCACACCGCGTGGACGGAATACTGTCATGCGCTGCTGTGTACGAACGAGTTGATCTATCAATACTGAACAGACCATCCCGGCCCATGCGGAAGCTCGCGACTGGCTCTGCGAAGCGATGCCCCGGCGACTGCAACGGAGGAAACGCTGCCCATGAACATCTCTCGTCGACGGTTGCTTCGGGAATGTGGAAATGGTGTCGGCATGCTCGGCCTCGCCGGACTGGTGGCCCAAACTGCCGCTGCGTCACAGACCGGGTCTGCGGGAGCGCGGACCGGGCACCATCGGGTGCGCGCGAAACGGCTGATCTTTCTGTTCATGGCGGGTGGCCCGTCGCACGTCGATCTGTTCGACCCCAAACCTAAATTGACGGAGTACAACGGCCGACCTGCCCCGTTCCGACTTCCCGACCTGGAACGAACGCCGCCCGGAAACGTGCAGCGTTCCCCGTTCGGTTTCAAGAAGTACGGGGAATCCGGGATCGAAGTCAGTGAGCTGTTTCCCCAGGTGGCCCGTCACGTCGACGATTTGTGCGTGATTCGCTCGATGGTTGCTGACAACATCAACCACAACGGCGCCTGTTTGCAGATGAACACGGGCGAGCAGACGTTTTCACGTCCCAGCATGGGGTCGTGGTTGCTGTATGGACTGGGGACCGAGAATCAGAACCTGCCAGGCTATGTCGTCGTGGCCCCCAACCAACCAGCCCAGGGAGCCCCGTTGTGGGATGCGAGCTTTCTGCCGGCCAGCTACCAAGGCACCTGTGTGACCGATCTGGCGCGTCCCATCGCGAATCTGAAAAATGGGTCCTCGTCACCGGACGTCCAGCGAAGGGGGCTCGATCTGATCGGCACCCTCAATCGGTTTCACCGTGAGGCCTCGCCGAATCGCGACGAGCTCGATGCTCGGATTGCCTCGTTCGAACTCGCGTTTCGAATGCAGACGGCGGCTCCCGAGGCATTCGACCTGCGAGACGAATCGAAAGCCACCCGCCAACTCTACGGAATCGACGATGCCGTGACAGAGACGTTTGGCGAACAGTGTCTATTGGCCCGGCGTTTGGTGGAACGTGGCGTGCGGGTGGTGCAACTCTACCACAATCGTTCATCGACCGCGTCTGGTTGCCAAATCTGGGATCAACACCGCGATCTTAAGGAGGGTCTGATCGGCAACTGCGCAGCCAGCGACCGGCCGATTGCCGGGTTGCTCACGGATCTCAAGTGCCGCGGATTGCTAGACGAAACGCTGGTCGTGTGGGGCGGTGAATTCGGTCGCACCCCGACGGCAGAAGGGACGAATGGCCGTGAACGCCACCCGTTTGGTTTCACCATGTGGATGGCCGGAGGGGGAGTGCGGCGTGGCTACGTTCACGGCGCCACGGACGAGCTCGGATTCGC